>JANNFQ010000108.1:0-2157 GCA_031380045.1 Acidimicrobiaceae bacterium | reverse complement strand
ACGTATCTCAGCGAGCAGCTCAAGCAATTTCTGGTTAGCGGGTCGATGCGGGGATGGCAATCAGCGGGTTTCCGAGTACTTGTCCGCGCAAGTCTTCGGTGTTGGTAGCCGAGCGCCGCGCGGGCCGAGGAGTGGCCCATGCGCACCATCAGTTCCTTCGTGCTCGCGCCGGTCATCGCAGCGAGCGTGTTGCCGGTGTGGCGAAGATCGTGGAAGCGAAGCCCTTCCAGCTCTGCTTCGCGGGCCAGCGAGTGCCACGTCGTGTTGAAGTTCCCCCGTCGCAATGGTCCACCCTTTGGGCCGACGAAGACGACGCCGTCGGGCCCAGGTTCGGCGAACTGCTCGAGGTGGTCAGCGAGCGCCGGAATGATTGCGGCGGGAATCGACACGGTGCGTCGGCCGGCGTACGACTTCGGATCGCCGAGGATCCGGGTGCCGTTGGCCAACTCCGACGCAGAAGCGACGACCGTGACTGTGGCCTTGTCGAGATCAAGGTTTCTTCGTGTCAGCGCGGACAGCTCACCGAGCCGCAATGCCGTGTAGGTGGCCATCAAGACGAGCGCCTTGAATCGGGGCTCGGCGAGCTCAACGAGTCGCTCGACCTCGATGATCGAGGCGACCGGTCGCTCCGCTGATCGCTCGACTCCGGCGCCTTTGAGAATGCACGGGTTCTTTGGGATCAACTCGTCCTCGACCGCCGTCCCCAAAATCGTCTTCAACAGTCGGTAGCACTTCGCCGCGGTCGTAACCGAGATCGTCCCTTCGTTCAACAACTTCGCGTGCCATGCCCGCACGACTGGCGGCGTGAGCTTCGCCAACTCGACCGGGCCGAGGGTAGGCAGCAGATGATTGCGGAGCTGACCGTCGTACAGCTCGCGAGTCCTTGGCCTCAGGTTCGGGCGGTGCTCCAACCACGACGCGGCGTACGACTCGAAGGTCACGCGACCATGCCGCGGGTCGACGTAGTTTCCGCGCATCTGGTCGACCAGCGCGGCTCGGAGAGTGCGATCTGCTTCGGCCTTCGTCGGAAACACGCCGAGCGCCGTGCGGTCACCCGCAGGCGAGTAGACACGCGCTTGCCACTTGCCCGACGGCAGTCGTCGGACCGAGCCAGTGGATCTCGTACGCTTCGATGAGCCCATAGCCATCCTTTGCGATCAGCCCACTCAGAATAGACTGCGGCGTGCCCTTTCTGTGCCCTTTCCAGCGGAAAATGGCGGATCATCACGGAAAACGGCGGACTGCGATTTCTTCATTAGACCAGGTTAAGCACACAACCAGGCTGGTCAGAAAATCGTGTATGTCAAACTTCCAAGCTGGCTATGCGGGTTCGATTCCCGTCACCCGCTCTCCTCAAATGCCCAGTCAGAGCGTGTCACTGATCCGGGCATCGTCGCACTAGCGGCGGTCGCGGCATTGGCGCGGCATTCTGATTGGGCTGGCTTATGCACCGGACCAGCGCCGCTCACCAGTTTCGGAGTGGTCGCGCCGATCGCATCATCTCGGTGGCTTCGGCGATGTCGAACTCGTCGGCGTCGAAGCCGGGAGGCAACCACTCGATCAGCTCCTCGTGTTCCTCATGCGTTGGGTCACTGATCGCAGCCAGCAGGTTGCTGTAGCCCCACGGGCCGCCACAGTCGTCAGGCGGGCAGGCGCGCTTGCCGACGAGGCAGACGGGATACACGGCATCGCTCCTCATCGGCTCGATCGCCTCGACGATGACGTCGTGCTCCCAGCCATCACCGAAGTCGTAATCCCACCGCATCTTCGTCTTCACCACCGGAAGCACCTCATCCAGCAGAGCCTTGCGTTCGTCGCGTGGCGGGGGAAAGCCGAAGCTCTCGCCGTCGCGGATCTCGTAGCGAACTCCCTCGGCGTCGAAAGCGTGCAGGTGACCGCCGAGCCAACCCATCGCCGCCTCCAGTACGCCTGACAGCTCGGACAGCTTGATATTCGAGGCCACCTCGATGCGCCGCCACACCGGCGGCTTCACCTGCCGCAATGTCACCTTCAGCCTGTGGACCGTCTTCACCTCTGTCGCCATCGTTCCTCCCACCCCCAATGCAACCAAATCTCACGACCGCCGCGTGACATTTGCAGGGACACGGCTTGAGCAGGCGTTTCCTCCGACAGTCGCGTGAGTAGTCGCGTCGACAA
>JANNFQ010000092.1:0-2783 GCA_031380045.1 Acidimicrobiaceae bacterium | reverse complement strand
CGAGCACAAGCGCCAGATGTTCGCAGACGAACTGGAGCTGGACACCAGCTACTCGATCGCGGGTCGCAGCCGATTCAGGATGAACGTCTTCCGCCAGCGGAACGCGATCGGCTCGGTCCTGCGCACCATCCCATTCCGCATCCCCGACTTCGATTCGCTGCACATGCCGGCCATCGTGAAGTCGTTCGCGAACCTGCCGCGTGGGCTGGTGCTGGTGACGGGCCCCACCGGTTCGGGCAAGTCGACGACGCTGGCCTCGCTGCTGGACATCATCAACCAGACCAAGCACGTCCACATCCTGTCGTGCGAGGACCCGATCGAGTTCCTGCACCCGCACAAGATGGCGATCGTCAATCAACGTGAAGTGGGTGAGGACACCAAGAGCTTCGCTTCGGCACTGAAGCGGGCGTTGCGCGAGGACCCCGACGTGATCCTGGTCGGCGAGATGCGTGACCTCGAGACCATCCACATGGCGCTCACTGCGGCCGAGACCGGCCACCTCGTGTTCGCCACCCTGCACACGCAGTCGGCGCCACAGACCGTCGATCGAATCGTTGATGTCTTTCCGCCCGAGCAACAGGCCCAGATCAGAGTGATGTTGGCCAGCACCCTGCAGGCCGTGGTCACCCAACAGTTGCTGCCCACCGCCGATGGGCGCGGTCGCACCGCCGCGGTGGAGGTGTTGATCGCCACGCCGGCCGTGCGCAACCTGATCCGCGAGAGCAAGGGTCATCAGCTGCCCAGCCAGATGCAAGCCGGCGCACAGTTCGGCATGGTCACCATGGACCAGAACCTGGCCGAGCTGGTGAAGACGCGCCAGATCACCCTGGAAGTGGCGTTGGAGCGAGCGTCCAGCCCCGATGACCTACCCAACCTGCTGGGCATAAAGCGACCGGGTGCAACCAGATGAGCACGACCTACGACTACAGGGTGCGCGACGGCGCCGGCTTGCTACACAAGGGCAGCATCGAAGGCCAGAGCGAACGGCTGGTGGTCGACAAGTTGCGCGAGATGGGCTACACCCCCGTCACCATCACCGCCCAGGGCAGTTCGAAGCTGAGCGTCGACCTGAAGATGGGCAAGAAGGAGAAGATCACACTGCGCGACATCGTGATCTTCTCGCGCCAGCTCGCCACGATGGTCGGCGCCGGATTGACATTGATCCGCGCACTCGGCGTGCTGGCCGACCAGACCACGTCGAAGTCCCTGGCCGCCGTCATCGCCACGATCCGCAACGACATCGAGCGCGGTCTGTCGTTCTCGCAGGCCATCTCGAAGCACCCCAAGGTGTTCCCCGACGTGTACATCGCGATGATCCGCTCGGGCGAAGTTGGCGGCATGTTGGACACCGTTCTCGAGCGGTTGGCGACGATGCTGGAGAAGCAGCTCGATCTGCGCCGCCGTGTCAAGTCGGCGATGTCGTATCCGATCGGCGTTGGGGTCATCATCGTCTTGGTCGTGTCAGCGATGCTGCTGTTCATCGTCCCGATGTTCGAGGGCATGTACAACGACCTCGGTGGCACGTTGCCGATCCCGACGAGAGTCCTCATCGGCATCTCGGGGTTGCTCGGTCGTAGCTGGTGGCTGATCGCCATCGTCATGACGGTCGGCACGATCGGCTTTCGACGTTGGCGCGCGACACCCGCCGGACGCCTGGCGTTCGATGGGTTCAAGTTGCGACTTCCGATCGCAGGGATCGTGGTTCACAAGACCGCCATCGCCCGATTCAGCCAGACGTTGGCCGCGTTGACCCGCTCGGGCGTGCCCATCATGGATGCCCTCGAGATCGTTGGTGACACGGCCGGCAATGCCGTGGTGGCCAAGGCGTTGACGGAGGCCCGGACCCAGGTGCGCTATGGCGAATCGCTGTCGGCTGCACTCGCCAACCAGCCGGTCTTTCCCTCGATGGTCGTGCAGATGATGGCGGTGGGCGAAGAGACCGGTGCGCTCGACGAGATGCTGGAGAAGATCGGCGAGTTCTACGACGCCGAGGTCTCGGCCACCGTCGATTCGCTGACGTCGCTCATCGAGCCGATCCTCATGGTCACCATGGGCGGCACGGTCGGCGGCATGGTGGTCGCCCTCTACCTGCCGATGTTCCAGATCATCAATCTCGTCAAGTGAACGGAGCACTCTCATCATGAAGCACACCACGCGCCACTCCAACAGATTCGATCGACACCACGGCCATGTGGGACGAGCAGCGACGCCCTATCGACCCGCCAGCACGTTCCCGCCACCCGATCCAGCAACCAGGGTCAGCCTGCAGCCGCCGACCACGGCGGTACACGCGATCGCACGATCCAAGTCCAGCGGTCGCGACGTCGTCATGGCTGTCGGCATCGGCGGCACAGCCACCGCGATCGCTTCGGCCGCGGTGCAGGTCGCGAACTTTCCATGGCAGTACGAGGTCGGAGTGGCTGCTGCCGGCGTGCTGCTTGCTGTGATGGGTGCCGTCGCCTGGACCCGCCGGCGCGGTCGGACGAGCAGTGCGAAGGTCGACGTCCAGCTGCCACAGACCGAAGCCGACCTGCCCTTGCTGACGGGCCAGATCGGCGCCCTGCTGACCGAGCTTCGCCACGAGCACGGTCTGGCGTATCGCTCGCGCACGTGGATCGACGATGTGCTGCCCGAGTTCGGTGGGCCGTTGCCACATCCGTTGCTCGCCCGAGATCTGCTGGCCGTCGCCGCGCTCGACGCCGGAGGGATCCGCGCCAACGTCGCCGGCCTGGCGCGCGATCACGAACGCGGCGAGGTCGTGACCGCCGCGCAGGCATTGCAGT
>JANNFQ010000029.1:0-13387 GCA_031380045.1 Acidimicrobiaceae bacterium | reverse complement strand
TGGGTTGATGACAGCACCTTGATGGTGTGCATTCCCATGGCGGCGGCGGGCTTCAGATTGATGCCCAGGTCGTCCAGGAACACGCAGTCCTTCGGCTGGACACCGAGCGTCTCACAGGCGATCTCGTAGAACTTCGGCTCGGGCTTGCGCACGCCCACCTTGCTGCTCTCGATCACTGCGTCGAATCGGGCCATGATCGCCGAGATCGTCTCGGACCGCTCGGCCGATGCGTGTTCACCCGAGATGTTGTTGGTCAGACATGCGGTCCGGTAGCCGGCCGCCTTCACCTTGTCGAGTGCGTCGACCATGTCGGGACGGACGTCGCCCGACAGCAGCGCCAGCACCTCGCCGCCGCTGACCCGGTGGCCCAACGCGATTGCGTCGGTGGCGAACGCCTCGTCGAACTCGGCCGGCGAGATGTCGTTGCGCTCGAGCCGCGCCCACGCGTTGTTGTGCGGATCGGTGGCGTTCACCGTGCGCAGGAAGTCGATGGGAAGGCCCCGCTGAACCTCGTATCGGTTGAACGCTTCGAACGGGCTGGACAGGATGACCCCACCGAAGTCCCACAGAACGGCTGCATACATGGCGGGCATGGTAGGCGGCACATGCGCGAGCATGAGGGCTGGCCGAACGTGTGCCGGCCGAACGTGTGCCGACCGAACTCGAGGAGGTGACGACGTGCCCGGTCTGGATTTGCGGTTTCGTGTGGCCTCGCCCGACCTGCTCAGCCTGCCATGGCTGCAGCCTCTGGGCGAATGGGACGCCACGTCGGCGCCCATGCGTGACGTGCCGGTTGGGCCCAGCCGACACCTGGTCAGGTTCGTCGAGGCCGACGGCGATCTGTGGGCACTGAAAGAACTGCCGCATCGCGTCGCGCTGAAGGAGTACCGCGTGTTGCGCGAGATGGAGGCGATGGAGTTGTCGGCCGTACGGGTAGCCGGTCTGGTGAAGCAACCCTTCGACGACACCGCCATTCTGGTGACGCACTATCTGGAGCGATCGTGGCAGTACCGCCGCCTGCTGATGCGCGTACCCGCCAGCATGACCACGCAACGCCGCCGCCTGCTGTGGGCCATCTCTGGTCTGTTGGTGGATTTGCACCGCAACGGCATCTACTGGGGCGACTGTTCGCTGGCGAACACGCTGTTCATGCGCGACGGCCAGATGATTCAGGCGTGGATGGTCGATGCCGAGACAGCCGAGATCCATCCGGGGCTGAGCGATGGTCAGCGTCGAACCGACATCGACATCATGCGCGAGAACGTGCTGGGCGGATTGCTCGACGTGTCGACGAAGCTGGAAGAAGCCGAGGAGGTCTTCGACCAACTGGTGCTCGAGGCACAGAGCGTGGTCGATCGGTATCACGAACTGTGGGCGCTGCTGCACGAGGCGCCGATCATCGGTCGCCACGATCGCGACGAGATGGCAGCGCGCATGCACCGCTTGAACGACCTGGGTTTCGACATCAACGAAGTGCATCTGGAGACGACGGGCGGTGACGACAACGATCAGCTGCGGCTGCGCATCGATGTGGCCGGCCGCCGGTTCCATGCCGAACGATTGCGATCGCTGACGGGCCTGGACGTGGGCGAAGGACAGGCCCGGATCTTGCTGGACGATCTGCATCGGTTCCACCACCGACTGAACGCGTCGGGCGACTTGGGAAGTGGTGACGGTCAACAGGAATTGATCGACGAACGCACAGCAGCGCGGCGATGGATGGACGAGATCGCGACCGGGGGCATGCGCCGCGCCCATCAGTCCGTGCACTACGTCGGTTCAGCGGTGCAGGCCTTCTGCGACCTGCTGGAAGTGCGCTGGCTGCTCAGCGAGCAGGCGGGTCACGATGTCGGTGACGACGTTGCCCTGCAAGCGCTGGCGCAGCGAGTGGTGCCTGCCGACTCGGCCGCCAACCTCGGGTTCGTCGATCAGGCCACCGTCGAACTGCCCACCGTCGCAACGCCGCCGGCGCCGACGGCCGATGGCAGCGCGACTGCCGAAGACGGCTGGAACGCGCCTGGTCATGGTTGACTAGACATCGTTATGCCAAATCATGTCGTCGTCGACGGTTCGAACATCGCTACCGAGGGCCGCTCGCTCCCCAGTCTCGCCCAGCTGAACGAGGCGGTGATGGCGTTCATGGCCGAGTACCCCGACTCGCTCATCACTGTGGTCGTCGATGCCACGTTCGGCCACCGGATCGATCCGAAAGAGACGGCCGAGTTCGACGAGGCCGTTGCCAACAACGAGCTCGTTGCGCCCCCTGCCGGGGCCATCGGTCGTGGTGACGCTTTCGTTCTGTCCATCGCCAAGAAGGTGAACGCCACGATCTTGACCAACGACTCGTTCCAAGAGTTCCACGGACAGGTCGATTGGCTGTTCGACGAAGGCCGTCTGATCGGGGGCAAGCCCGTTCCCCACGTGGGTTGGGTGTTCGTACCACGTCTGCCAGTTCGGGGTGCCATCAGTCGCAGCGCGGTGAAGGAGGCCAAGCGCAAGCGAGGCGGGCCGAAGGATGCGGCGGGTGGCCGCGACGGCGCCGGTGCGCGCGATGGCGGTGGCACCGTTCGCCAAGGCAGCGCGGCTGCCAACCAGCCAATGCCGGTTCCGAAGAGTCCGCCACCCAGCGCCCGCCCCCCGGCTCCTGCCCCGGTCAAGGTCGCAGCCGCCACGCCCACCACCGATGCTGCTTCGTCGACGGCACCCAGGGCCGTCGCAGTGAACGACTTCCTGCCGTTCCTGTCGTTCGTCGAGAACCATCCGGTGGGCAGCAGCGTGAACGCCGTTGTCGAGAACTACTCGTCGCACGGCGCCTACGTGCGCGTCGGCGATGTGAAGGGCTACGTGCCCCTGCGCCTGATGGCCGATCCGGCCCCGCGCAGCGCGCGTGAGTTCATGAAGATCGGCGACGCGGTCACGCTGGTGGTCGACAGCTTCGCCCCAGCGCGGCGCAGCATCGACCTGGCCGTCGCCGGCATGTCGACTGCCAAGTTGGTCGAGCCGCCGGCAGCCAAGCCGTCGCGCTCGCGCAAGCGCGCTGCCCCCACCACAGAGGCGATCATCGAGGCGACCATTTCGGCCGCCGATCAGCCCCAGCCCGCTGCGCCGCCGCAGCCTCCCGCCAGGCCGGCCAAAGCGGCCAAGCCAACGCAAGTGGCCAAGCCAACGCAAGCGGCCGAGCCAACGCAAGCGGCCAAGCCAGCGCGAGGGGCCAAGGCAGCACAGGCGGCGACGCCAGCAAAGCCCACCCCGGCCAGCAAGGCAACGGGTGGTCGTGCCCCGGCCAAAAAGCGGGCACCGGACGACATCGCTGCAGCCACCAACGCGGCAGAAGAGCTGGTGGTCAGCGCCGTTGTCGCCCCGGTCGTTCCCGACGCACCGTCGAAGCAAGGCGGCCGCACTCGTGGCGCCAAGCAGGCAACAGCATCGACGCCCGACGCCCTTCTGGCTGCGGCCCCCACGGTGGTCCAGACAGCACCGACCAAGCCGGCCAGGCGCACTGCGAAGCAGGTGCCCGACGCAGCGGCGCAGTCCGATCTGTTCGGCGATCAGCCGGTCGTCGCCATCAACATTGCGACCCAGGCCGACACGCCGCCTGCAACCAAACCCGTCGCCAGGCGCGGTACCAAGAAGGCCGGCGTGGTCGTGCCCGCCGCGCCCGTAGCTGCACCGGACGCCGACGTCGCCCAGACCGACACGGCTGTCGTTCCGGCGCGTCGCCGTCGTCGTATCCACTGATCGTTCGCTACCGTCGTCGCCGTGCGCATCGCCACCTGGAACGTCAACTCGCTGAAGGTCCGCCTGCCACGCGTCGAAGAGTGGCTGGCGGAAGTACAGCCCGATGTCCTCTGCATGCAAGAGACCAAGCTGGCCGACGATGCGTTTCCTGCACTCACGTTCGCGGGTATGGGTTACGAGTCTGCGCATCACGGCCAGGGTCAGTGGAACGGGGTCGCGATCCTGTCGAAGGTGGGCATCGAACACGTGGTGTCCAACTTCCATCCGTCCACCGGTGATCCTGACCCCGATGCCCGCATCATCACGGCCCGCTGTGGATCGGTCGACATCACCAGTGTCTACGTGCCGAACGGCCGCTCGCTCGACAACGACCACTACCAGTACAAGCTGTCGTGGTTGGCGCAACTACGCCGGCACATCGACGCGCTGTCGACCCCTGCCGATCAAGTGGTGGTGGCCGGTGATTTCAACATCGCACCAGACGATCGCGACGTGTACGACCCGGCGAAGTTCGAAGGCGCCACGCATGTCAGCCCGGCCGAGCGCGAGTTGTTGCACGAGCTGACCGAATGGGGCATGACCGATCTGTTCCGGGGCTTCTACGACCAGGATCGTCTGTACAGCTGGTGGGACTATCGCGCCGGCGACTTCCATCAGGGTCGCGGTTTGCGCATCGATCTGGTGCTGGGTTCGCAGGCCGTCGCGCAGCGAGCGCAGTGGGCGATCGTCGACAGGAACGCCCGCAAGGGACAGTTGCCATCTGACCACGCGCCCGTGATCATCGATCTGAACGACTGAACAGCCGGATCAGATCCGCCGAGGTGGATGGCGACTCAGTTCTGGCTGATCAACTTGGCTGCCCACCGTTCGGCCACCGAAGTGCTGACACCAAGGCGCACGGCCAGTTCGGCGCTGTCTGCCGGCGGCGACTCGGCCAGCGACCGCAGCACCTGATCGGTGCACACAGCGCGCTCGGTGACGCCCGCGGCGCGGGCAACACCGGCCCGCCACGCGCGTAGTGAGATTAACGGATCCACAGGTGGGCGGCGCTCGCGCAGCGCCGCTGGAACGGGTGCCACTGCGTGGTCGGGTGTGGCCGCGCGCAACGCCTCGATCCACGGGCTGGGGCCGCTGGGCGACCCGCCGCGCCGATCGGCCCACGTGACGATCAGTTCGTCGCCGGCGCGAGTCATGGCGACGTACAGCAACCGTGCCTCTTCGGCACGTTGCGCGACGGCTGTCGACGACGAGTGCGGCACCAGGCCCTGTTCGACTCCGGTGACCACCACGGCCTGCCATTCACGACCCTTGGCGGCGTGGAACGTCAGCAGCGAGACAGCGCCGTCGTCATCGGGCTCGAGGTCGTCGAACGGCTGGCGAGCCTCGACCCAGGCTCGAAAGCCGCCGGATTCATTGCTGGACAGGAACCTGTCTGCCTCTTCGGCCACGCGCCGGCGCATCGGGTCGGCGGTGTCGCCCGCCCACACGGATTCGGCCCACTCGGCCAGTTGATCGCGAGTGCGCACGCGAGCCGCCTCGGCGATGGCCCGTTCCAGTGGTGATGCGCCCATGGAACGCACCACTGGCACGTTGGCCACGGCCAACGCCTTGCCCAACGTGTCGAGTTGGTCATTGGTTCGCGCCAGGACCGCAACCGAGCGCGGCCCGTGCCGCTGCGCCAGGTCGCGCACGATCGCCGACACCTTCGACGACTCATCGATGTCGTCCTCGGCTGCCAGGAACGTCGGGCGCCGACCGTCGCCACGCTTGCTCTCGGTGTCGTCGTCGATGTCGGCGGCGCGCAGCGCGGCGGCACCCGTGCTGACGATCTGCGGCGAGCATCGATAGTTGCCGGTGAGTGCGACAACCGTGACGCCGGGGAAGCGAAGCTCGACATCGAGCAGCGTCGATGGATCGGCACCGTTCCATCCATAGATCGCCTGACGGTGATCGCCCACCAGACAGATGTCGGGCCGGCCGTCACGGATCTGGTCCAGCATGGCGAACTGCAGGGGGTTCAAGTCCTGCGCCTCATCGACGAACAGGTGTCGGAAGCGCCATCTGACCACCTCGGCGAATGTGGTGTCGCGTTGCATGCTCAACATGACGTCGGCCAGCAGGTCGTCGAAATCGACCACGCCGCGACGGCGCTTCAACTCGTTGTACGCCGATGAGACACCGACGAACGCGTCGCCATCGACGGCACTGCGACGGCGGGCTCGCCGGGTGGCATCGCCGAACTGGTGCGGTTCGATCATCCGTACCCGTGCCCAGTCGAGGTCGGCCATGACGGCTGACGGGTCGCGGCGCAGCTTTGTCTGCGTCAGCACCTCGCGAATCAGCCGGTGTCGATCTGGGGCGACGACGGGTGCCGCCGTTCTGTTGGTCAACGCCCGATCACGCAGCAGTCGCAGCGCCACAGCGTGGAACGTGCCCGACTCGATGGTCTCGCGAACATCCAGCCGGCGCAGGCGCCGGCGCATCTCGCCGGCCGCGTCGCGAGTGAAGGTCAGCGCCAGCACGTGTCGCGCCTCGGCCGAGCCGTCGGCGATACGGCGGGCGATTCGGCGGGTCAGCACTGTGGTCTTGCCGGAACCAGCGGCAGCCACCACGGCCAGCGGTGAAGCGTCGGAGGTGACCGCCAAACGCTGCTGCGGGTCCAGTCCGCGCAGCAACAGTCGCAGATCGTCGTCGTGTACTCGCGTCGAGCCGGGCCCGTCGGGAACGAGCTCGTCGTGCTGTCCGTCGCGCCTCAGAGCATCGGCCACCCAGCCACGATAGGGCTACAGTCGGCCCCATGACGTTCGCCAAGAAGAACCTCAACCCCAACGAGACGGTCGCGCTCGACATGCACCCTCACTGGTGGTACTTCGCGGGCCCTGCGGTCTCGCTGTTCCTTGCGATCGTGTTGGGAATCTACGTCGGAGTCGGCCTGGACGGCAACGGGTCGGGTCGCAAGGCGCTGACGATCGTGGCCATCGCCTTGATGATCGCCGCAGCCATCTGGCTGATCGTTCGGTATCTCAAGTGGTTCACCACGTACTTCGTCATCACCTCGCATCGGCTGATCTTCCGCACCGGTGTGTTGGCCAAGAGCGGCATCGAGATCCCGCTCGAGCGGATCAACAACGTCAACTTCCACCAAAGCATTCTCGAGCGGCTGCTGGGCGCCGGCGATCTGCTCATCGAGTCGGGCGGCGAAGATGGACAGAGCCGCTACACCGACATCCGCCATCCCGATCGCGTACAACGACTCATCAACGCGCAAATGGAGAACACGGCGCAGCGGCACGGCAGCTACGCGGCCACGCCTCCCGGCACCGTGGTCGACGTGACCGAACAGCTCGAGCGTCTGGAAGCGATGATGCAGCGCGGCACCCTGTCGGTCGAAGAGTTCGAGGCGCAGAAGCGCAGGTTGCTGGGAGATTGACCCAGACTGCTTCGGTGCACGTCAAGCGGGCTGCTCCACCACGGGTGGTCAGCCTGGTGCCGTCCATCACCGAGACGCTGTTGGCGTGGCGTGTTCACGTGGTTGCCTGCACGCGGTTCTGCGAGCAGCCATCGTTGCCTCACGTCGGTGGCACCAAAGACCCTGACATCGCCGCGATCATCGATCTCGCGCCTGATCTCGTTGTCGTGGACCGTGAAGAGAACCGCCGAGACGACGCCGAGGCATTGATCGCCGCGGCTCTCGCCGTGCATGTCACTCACGTCGTGCACATCCACGATGTGGCACCGATGTTGCGGGAACTGGCCGATGCCGTTCAAGCGGACCCCCAGGCGGTCGCGGCAGCTTCCATCGAGACGACCGAGGATGCTGTCGTGCGTGGCGACACCAGCACCCGTGCTCCGTCTGCTTTTGTGCCCATCTGGCGTCGGCCCACCATGTCGATCAATGGCGCCACGTATGCATCAACGTTGCTGGCGCAACTCGGGGTGCGCAACGTACTGGCCGACCACGCTCAGGCGTACCCCACTGTCGAACTCGCCGACGTGGCCGCGTTGCAGCCCGACCTGGTTCTGTTGCCCTCCGAGCCCTACCCGTTCGCGCAACGGCACGTGGCCGAGTATCAGCGCGCCCTACCAGGCGCGCGCGTGGTTCTGGTCGACGGACAGGATCTCTTCTGGTGGGGTGTTCGAACCGCCGCAGCGGTCCAGCGGCTCAGGGAAACCCTGCGCGCCCCGACGACACCGTTGTGATCTGAATGCGGGCCGACGCCTGTGCGATGCACGATTCGGGGTCCGACACCGCCGACGTCAGCATGAACAGAGTGGTTCCATTGGGACCGCCCAGCATGCACGCAAAGCACGGGTCTCCGGTATCGATGACCTCCAACACCTGGCCACCTTCCGCGACCCGAAGGCACTCGGGTGCACCGGCGTTCGACACCCACACGGCACCCTCGGCGTCCATGCAGATGCCGTCGGGCAGGCGACTGCCCAAATCGGCCCACACTCGGCGGTTCGACAGCGAGCCGTCGCTGGCACGATCGAATGCGGTCAACCGTCGGCCCATCGACTCGGCGACGATCAACGTCGCGCCGTCGGGGGTGATGATCGTTCCGTTGGGAAACTCCAGATCGGCTGCCGCAGACCGCACCCGGCCGTCGCGCTCGACGATGGCCATCGTGGCCGATGCGGTGATCGACCAGTCTCCGGTGCGTTCGGCCCGATGCAGATCGAACCCGAAGTTGCCGACGTAGGCGCGACCGTCGGCATCGACGACCATGTCGTTGCAATGAAACGCAGCGATGCCGCTCAGGTCGGCATGCTCGACCAGTCGGTCGTACTCCAGTCGCAACACCTTCCGATCGGTCATCGACACGATCAGCAACGTGCCATTCGGCAGCCAGCCGAGACCGCTGGGCTGGCCGGGCACCTCGACCTTGCGCTCGACCTTGCCATCCATGTCGACGGTCTTCACGGCCAGGTCGTGCATGTCGCTGAACCACAACGTGCCGTTGTGCCAGCGCGGGCCCTCGCCGAAGCGAAGGCCGGAAGCGAGGGTTTCGATCTGGTTCACGTGCGCACCGCTTTCATGGTTCGGGCTGGGTTCATTCTTTGGGCCGGTTCTCCGAATCGGTGTGCACGACGCGCGCACCGTCGACCGGAGTGACCACCCAGCCGTCCACGGGGGTGCCGGGGCGCACCATCGCGACGAGGCAGCCACCGAATCCGCCTCCCGTCATGCGTGCGCCGTACACGCCGGGCTGTGCGTTCATGGCTGCGACGGCTTGGTCCATCACCGGCGTCGATGTGTCGAACGAGTCGCGCAGGCTGTTGTGGCCCTCGATCATCAACTGGCCGGCGCCGTGCAGATCGCCGGCACGCAATGCGGCGACGAACTGGCGAACCCGTTCGTTCTCGCTGACAACATGCCTTGCTCGGGCGCGCACGACTCGATCGTGAATGGTGGCCACGTCGTCCAGTGTGGCCGAGCGCAGCGGACCGATTTCTCGCTCGGCGGCTGCGCAGTCGGCCACACGATCGGCGTACGGACTGCCGACGAGGGTTCGGTGGGCGACGAACAGAACCACGATCTGCACAGCGTCCGGAACACGAACCGGCTCGAGCGTCAGGTCGTGGCAGTCGATCATGAGCGCGTGTCCGGCCACGGACGCGGCGATGCTGAGCTGATCCATGATCCCGCTGGGAACCCCCGACGCACGGTGTTCGGCGCGGCGGCACAGCTGGGCCAGTTCGACCGGCGGCATGTCGGCCCCCAGCGCCAATGCCACCGCCACCTCCAACGCGGCGCTGCTGGACAACCCGGCGCCGATCGGAATGTCGGTGCTGACGCGGCCGCGGATACCGACTGTCGGACGGAGTTCGGCCACCACGCCGGCCACGTACCGGCCCCAGCTGGGCATGATCGCCGAAGGGTCGTCGACCACCAGTGGCAGGTGAACGGAGTCGTCCTCGTCGGCCGACGACAGCTCGATGCGGTCGTGGGCTGTGTAGCGGATCTGGGTCCAGCGGTCGATTGCCATTGGCAGCACCAGACCGCCGGTGTAGTCGGTGTGATCGCCGATCAGGTTGACCCGCCCGGGCGCTTGAACCAGCTGGGAGATCATCGACCGACCGTCAGGAAAGGTGGAGAGCGGCACTGAAGGTTTCCAGCGAATCGAGATCGAACGGCGCTCGCAATGCCAGGTTCAACTGGTCTGCGCCGGCGTCGACGTACTTGCCGATGGTGTCGAGGATCTGTTCAACGCTGCCCGTCAGAACGCCAGGGCGCACGTAGTCGCTGATGGCGCCGAACTGTGCCTGCAGGCTGTCTTCGGTGAAGGCCAGGCCCACGTTGATGGCACGCTTGATCTGCGCTGGGTCGCGTCCGACTGCTGCGCAATGTTGGTCGAGGACAGCGCTCTTGTGGGCGAACGCCTCGGGCGAGATGAACGGGACGTTCCATCCGTCGGCGTGCTTCGCGGCGATCTTCAGGGTGCGCTTTTCGCCGCCGCCACCGATCCAGATGGGCAGCTTGGCCTGCAGCGGCCGGGGCTCGTTGCGGGCCTCGGTGAGTTGGAAGTGCTGGCCGTCGAACGTGGTGACGTCCTCGTGCAGCAGACCTCGCAGGCATTGGATGCCCTCTTCCAGTTGATCCATGCGTGTCTTCACGTCGGGGAAGGGAATGCCGTATGCCTTGTACTCGACCACTGCCCAGCCCGCGCCGATGCCCATGTCGGCGCGTCCGCCCGACAGTTGGTCGATCGCCGTGATCGCCTTGGCCAAGACCGCTGGGTGCCGATAGCCGATCGAGTACACCAATGACCCGCACCGCACCTTCGATGTGCTGCACGCCAGCGCAGCGTGCATGGCGATGGCCTCGAGACACGCCGCATCGTCGGGCCGACCAGTGGCGCCATAGAAGTGGTCCCAGATCGAGATCCAGCCATAGCCCAGTTCTTCGATTCGCTTCCACACCGATCGCAACTCGTCGGCGGTGGTGTGTTGCAGGCCAGCATGCACTCCGAACACAGTCATGGGATGACGGTAGTCTGCGCCCATGACCAGATCTCTTGTCGCAACCGGCATGGAACTCGAGTACGACACCTTCGGTTCGACCACCGATCATGCGTTGCTCCTCATCATGGGATACACCGCGCAGATGACGGCGTGGCCCGACGACTTCTGCAAGCAGTTGGCCGATGCCGGGTTGTTCGTCATCAGGTTCGACAATCGCGACTGCGGCCTGTCCACCAAGCTCGACGGTGTCACCGTCGACCTCGACGCCATCCTGACCGCAGTCATGACCGGTCAGAAAGCGCCGGCGGCTCCATATCTGTTGTCCGACATGGCGGCCGACGCTGTTGGCCTGCTCGATGTTCTGGGCATTGAACGTGCCCACATCTTGGGTGCATCGATGGGCGGCATGATCGCCCAGACGTTCGCCATCGAGCACCCGCAGCGCACCCTCAGCCTGATCTCGGTGATGAGCATGACCGGCGAGTTCGAGAACATGCAGCCCAGCCCCGAGGCTGCGGCCGCGCTGATGGCGCCGCCGCCCACCGAGCGCCAGGCGTACATCGACGCGGCGCCGATTTCCATGGTGTTCGCGTCGAAGAAGTACCGCGACGAAGCATTGGTCAAAGAGCTCGCAGGCGCTTCGTACGACCGCTCGTTCTACCCGGAGGGGTATCCGCGCCAGATGGCCGCCATCTACGCCAGCGGATCGCGGGCCCAGGCCCTGTCGTCCCTGCATGTGCCCACACTGGTCATCCACGGCCGCGACGACACGCTGATCCCGCCTGCGGGTGGCCTGCGCACGGCCGAGCTCATCGACGGTGCGCATCTGCTACTGGTCGCCGACATGGGCCACGACCTGCCAGAACCGTTGTACCCGGTGATCGTCGATGCTGTCGCTGCACACGCACGGCACGCGTCCTCGGCGAGCTGACCGCAGATCGCAACAGGTCGCCTCACCGCGCGGCGAGGTGATCGAGGAGCCACGTCTGTTCGTGATCGACGGCTCGACGTGTGTCGCCGGCGACGAAGCTGGCGATCTTGCCGCCGATCAGCGGCATCTTGCACTCGACGGTCACATCGGTGGCGTTGGTGCACCGACGTGCGCCACCGGGGGCCAGCCGCATCGTGCCGTGCACCTGCATCGGGGTGCCCTTGGCGACCACTGCGAAGGTCCCGAGCCGCACACCGTCGCTGTCAAGCGCCGACCACGTGTCGGTCTGGGTGACGGTCTGCCGCGGCGACAGCACCCGCTTGGCGAACCCGGGAAGCTCCAACGGGACGATACGGGTGGTGACAAGAGTGATCCTGCCGTCGTCGTCTTCGTCACGGCTGATCAGTTCGACGTCGCCCTGACCGAGCGCCTCGTACTTCTCGCGCACTCGATCAAAATCGACAAGCATTGCGAAGATTGCCGCCGCGGATCGCGGGTAGGTGTGGGTCACGCTGAACTCCATGGCATGCTCCTCGTTCCTCGATGTCAACTGAGTGTGCATGCCGGTTGGCGGCCACAGGAAGAGTCCAAGGTCCTCCACTCCAAGCCCTGACCGGCGTCGCGGAGGGGACCAACGCCTCTACTCGTCGGTCCGCGATCGGAGTCGGCTGGACGTGTGACGACAACCGAGTCCCCTCCCGACACTGCGATCTCACCGGGGCTGTGCCTCGATCGACTCGCCGAGCTCGACCAGGTGGTCGCGCATGCGCGCCAGGCCGCCGACGCCTTCCGCAACCTGGACCAGGCAGCGGTGGACCGCATTGTTCGCGCGATGGTCGTCGCCGGCCTCGAGCACGCGGTCGAGCTGGCCTTTCTGGCCGTCGATGAGACCGGCTTCGGTGTCATCGAGGACAAGGTGGTGAAGAACTATGTGGCCACCGAGTTCCTGTACGACTACCTGCGCGACAAGAAGTCGGTCGGCGTGATCGACGAAGATGCCGAAGCCGGCCTGCAATGGGTTGCCGAACCGATCGGCGTCGTGATGGCCATCACGCCAGTGACCAACCCGACCTCGACCGTGTTGTTCAAGGCCATCGTGGCCGCCAAGACGCGCAACGCCATACTGTTCCGGCCGTCGCCGCGGGCGGTGCGCTGCGCCGAACGGGCGGCCGAGATCGTTCGACAGGCAGGTGAGGCCGCCGGCCTGCCGCCCGGGGCCATTCAAGTGATCCCCGACGCCGACCACGCCGTCACCCACCACCTCTTCCATCACCCTGGCATCGACTTCATCTGGACGACCGGCGGCCCCAAGATCGTCACCCTTGCGAACAGCGCGGGGAAACCGGCGATCAGCGTGGGACCCGGCAACGCGCCCGTGTACCTGCACCGAACTGCCGACGTGTCAATGGCCGTCGTCGACATCCTGATCTCAAAGACCTTCGACGCGTCGGTCATCTGCCCCGCCGAGCAGACCTGCGTCGTCGATGCCGAGATCTATGACGCCGTCGTCACTGAGTTCGAACGGATGGGCGCCAAGGTGCTCGCACCCGATGATGTCGAGCGGCTGAGCGAGTTCGTGTTCGGCTGCGACAACGTCGTCAATCCCGAGGCGCTCGGCCAATCGGCGGCGGTGCTGGCCGGCAAGACGGGCATCGACGTACCCGACGAGGTGAAGGTGCTCATCGCGCCGCTGCCGAGCGACCTCGGCGAGCTCGCTGCCCACCCGCTGGTGCGCGAGAAGCTGATGCCGGT
>JANNFQ010000482.1:0-6039 GCA_031380045.1 Acidimicrobiaceae bacterium | reverse complement strand
CCGACCAGGCTGCCGGCGATCGACGTTCCGGTGAGTTCGTCAGACCCGGTGGCCACTACGGTCCCAGTCGACGAATCGACTCCGGCCGGTCAGGACGTGCACCATGGATCACCAGCACAGGGAACACCAGCACAGGGAGTATGAGCAGATCTTGGTCGAGCGTCGCGACGCGATCGGCCTGCTGACACTGAACCGTCCCGAGCGGCTGAACGCATGGACGCCACGCATGTCGGCCGAGCTGACCGATGCGATCGCACATTTCAACGACGACCCGTCCATCGGCGCAATGGTCGTCACGGGTGCCGGCCGCGGGTTCTGTGCCGGCGCCGACATCGGTGGCCAGTTCGCTGCTCAGCTCGACTCGAACCAGGCCGATGCACCTGACGATGCCTCACCTGCACCCACCCGTCGGGCCGAGGCCGACTGGGTGAGGTTCTGTCGCGCATCGAAGCCCCTGGTCGCTGCGATCAACGGCCCGGCGATCGGTATCGGGCTGACCATGGTGTTGCCCTTCGACCGCCTGGTGGCGGGGCGCAGTGCCAAGATCTCGGCCCGCTTCGTTCGCATGGGGCTGGTGCCCGAACTGGCGTCGTCTCACTTTCTGGTGGCCCGGTGTGGTTGGGGCGCGGCCTCGTGGTTGGCCTTGACCGGCACCACGGTCGATGGCCGAGCGGCAGCCGAGATGCGACTGGTCGACCGCGCCGTCCACGACGATTCGGTGCTGGACGAGGCGATGGCCGACGCCGCGCAGCTGGCAGCCAGCCCGCCACCGCAAGTGCGGATGATCAAGGATCTGCTCACCGCCAACGCTGTCGAATCCGATCTGGCCCTGGTGCAGCAGCGCGAACTGGCGGCGCTGAAGCAGGCGTACACCACGCCCGAACATCGCGAGGCGGTCAGCGCCTTTCTCGAGCGTCGTCAGCCCGACTTTCGGCCCGTTGCTGCCCGATGACCGTTGCTGCCCGATGACTGATGCTGCCCGATGACTGATGCCGCCCACGAGCGACGCCGATTCGTGCACGCCGGTCACGGCGACTCAGTCGCACAGGTCGCGGCACGAGAGTTCCCCGACGATCCGACTGCCCCCCAACGGCTGCTGTCATGGAACCTGCATCTCGCACTGCGTCGATCGCCGTCGGGCGTACCCGGCCGCCTGTTGGGCAGCGACATCGTCTTCATCGAACCACCACGACCATGACCGCAACCGAGCCGATCCCACCTGCGGCCGAGCCGATCATCACCGCCGCCGACATCGTCGCCGGGCACGATGGTCAGGCCGAGATCTCGGTGCACGTGCGCTACCCCAACGGCGCAGTTCGTGACATCAGCTTCCCGCACGAAGCCATCGGACCCGTGCTCGATGCGACGGGCATCACCTCACTCCAGCAACTCGTCGGACAACCATGGACGATCCTGCTCGGCCGCACATGACAGCCACGGCAGCGCCTGACAGAACTCGACCACACCGGAGGAACTCCATGGACCTGATCATCCGCAACGGCACCATCGTCGATGGCACCGGCTCGCCCGGCCACCTGGGCGATGTCGGCATTGCCGACGGCTGCATCGTCAGCGTTGGCCCAGCGCTGCCCGAATCCCAGGGTGTCCGCGTGATCGATGCAACCGGCTTGGTCATCGCCCCCGGATTCGTCGATCCGCACACGCATCTCGACGCACAACTGCTGTTCGATCCATACGCCTTCCCGTCCATCGAGCACGGTGTCACCACGGTCGTCACCGGCAACTGCTCGCTCAGCATGGCGCCCGTGCGACCGCAGCACCGCGACCGCTTCTCGCGCATGTTCCGACTGATCGAAGAGATGCCCGCCGCGGCGTTTGCCGAGGGGATCGAGTGGCAATGGGGCGAGTCGTTCGACGGCATGGTCGACACCGTCGCCGGCAACCTGGCGCTGAACGTCGCGCCCCTGGTCGGTCATTCGGTCATCCGGCTGTACGTCATGGGCGACGACGCTCGCCGGGCCGCCACCGCCGACGAGGTCCAACAGATGTGCGGCATCTTGCGTCAGTGCCTGGCAGCCGGAGCGATCGGGATGTCGACCAGCTACGTCGATGTCGAGGACGACATGCTGCCCGTGCCGTGCCGCTTCGCCGAACACGGCGAACTCGAAGCGCTGTGCGCAGTGCTGGCCGAGACCGACGGCATGCTGCAGATCGTCCACGAGTTCTTCGACGCCGACCTCACGGTGTCGCGCGTTCAAATGCTGGGCGATCTGTCCAGGCGCTACGGCATCGCCACCACGCTGTCGCCCCTCTTCCACACTGCTGCCAGCCCACACGCCACCGATCAGGTCATGGAAGCCGTCGAACACGAATGGGCAACCGGCGCACGGGTGTGGCCACAAGTGCAAACACGTCCCATCGACATCAGTTGGACGCTGGACCAGCGCAGCATCATGTTCCTGGTCATCCCCGGCTGGTGGAGCGTGCTGTCCATGACCGACCGCGTTCAGAAGCTGGCGGCGTTGGGCGATGCCGAGACGCGAGGAAAGCTGGTGGCCGGATTGGATGCGCTGTCGCAGGCACCCGGCGCGGCATTCGATTCGGCCTTGATCGTCGTTCGCGACGTGGCCTTCGACCGCAATCGCCATCTGGTCGGTCGCACCCTCGGTGACATCGCCAAGGAACGCAACACCACGCCGTCCGAAGCGCTGGTCGACCTGGCGATCGACGAGGAACTGGCTACGTGGTTCATCCGATCGAACATCGGCCACGTCGACTCGCAGGCGGTCGGCGCGCTGCTGGCACATCCCAACGTGCACGTCGGCGCCAGCGATGCCGGTGCACATGTCGGCTCGTTCGCCACGTACGGCGACACGGGCTATCTCATCTCTGAATTCGTTCGTGGCACGAACTCGATGAGTCTCGAGCAGGCCGTCAAGAAGATCACCTCTGACACCTGTGCCATCTGGGGTCTGCGCAACCGAGGCACACTGCGCGATGGGTATGCGGCCGACGTGGTCGTCTTCGATCCCGACACCATCGGTCGCGGGCCCGAGATTGCCTCGGACGACTTCCCTGGCGGCGGCAGTCGATGGATTCGTCGCTCCACCGGTGTCCACTCGGTGATCGTCAACGGCACGGTCACGTGGACACAGTCCGACGGCTACGTGTCCGACGCTCGGGCTGGTGTGATCGCGACTCGCTGAGCCGTGCGCTGGTCGCGGTCAGCGCGACTCGTCGGGGCGGCCATGCAGCGCGAGCGAGGCGTTGTTCCACACGGGCTCGTCGGTGACCTCGCGGCCGAACCACGACGGAGGGACGAACGCGTGTGCCGCGTGGATCGACGTGAACTCGACCTCGGCGATGACGAGGCCATTCAGCGCGCCGCCGAACACATCGACCTCCACGGTGTACTCGCCGACCCGAATGACGTGCCGGCACTTGTCGATGCGGCGGCTTCCGGTCAGCGACCACAATGCTTCGAATTGAGCTCCGTCGGTAGCGAACTCGACCTCGGTACGCGTCAGGCCCTGCCCACCTTTCACGGTCAGCACATGGCCACCGGCAGCTTCGCGCACACGCACCGACACGGTGCCGTCCAGCGCCAGGTATCCCTGCCGCATGCGCACGCCGGCGGGCGCATCGTCGGGTAGACCGGCAACCAAGAACCGTCGTTCGATCTCAGTGATCACAATCGCCGCCGCCAGCTGCCGGAAAGATCACCGCGATCTCGCCGAGGCGGCGTTCTCGTCCGAATGTCCGGAATGTCTGTTCGTATCGTCGCAACCGACGTCGATAGGCCTTGCGATCCTCGGCGTACACGTTGGCACCCAGCGGCCAGCAGCGACGAACCAGCTGGTGCTGGACACCCTGGATGATCTGCGCCGCGTCACGCGCCTGTGCCCTGCCGAACTGGTCGGGCGACTCACGAAGCAACCGGCCCAGAACTGCCAGATCGTTGTTGTCGCCCAATGCGTCGGACAGACGTTCCAGCGAGCGCTCGGCGGGCTGCAACGCACTGGGCGCCAGGTCGGCCAGCAGCTGAGTGTGGTGCCAACAGTCCTTCACCCGCTTTCGCCACTCGTGCAGCCGCTGGTCGGTCGGATCGTCGAGCGACTCTCGAAAGGCCGTGCGCGCCAACCCGTGGTAGACCGCGACACTGTCGATCGCTGCCCGCAGATCGTCGCTGAGCTGCCAGTGATCGACATCGTCGCAGAGCCGCTGCAGGAACGTCGCTGCCCGTCCGAGACGCGCGTCGACCGATCGCGGATCTTGCTCGATGTCGGCCCGGGCAGCCAAGGCAGCCCGGACGTCATCCAGTCCGTGTGCCGGCACCCGGTCGCTGCGCGCAGCGAGCACTACATCGAATGTTGCCAGTACCGCGTGCGCATCACGTAGCGGCGACAACGTGGCCGCCGCCTGGCGCAAGTCGTCGTTGACCTGCGCATATCGTCCACCCAACGCAGGGCGGACCAACCTGGCCAGTGAGCGGAGCCGCTTGCAGTTCTTGCGCACGGCGTGCACCGACCGGTCCAGACCAGCGGCATCTGGGTCGGCAAGGCTGGTCAGCGCGGCATCCAGCTCGTCCAGGGCGATCCGTCGCAGCTCGGCTGCTGGAGACTTGCGGGGATCGATGCGATACACCACACGGCGAGCCTACGCGCTGTCTAGTAGATGGTCTGCCCAAGGCGTTCGGCGTACGCGGCATCGTGGGCAACACCCGGCTCGTCATAGATCGCCTCGAGCTGTTCGAGGTCGGTGATCAACTGCCGGTCATCCACACTCAGAAACTATCGCCGCGGCTGGGTGGCGACTGCGTCAATTCATGGTCGCGCGAAGGGCTGCGGTTCGGCCTCCGTCGCTCCACCGACCAGCGCCGGATTCATCCTGAACGAGGGGTCGTGGCGCAAGATCTCGCGCCGTGCGATGGTCATCTTGTGCACCTCGTCGGGGCCGTCGGCAATGCGCAACGTGCGCATGTGGGCATACATCGACGCGAGCGGCGTGTACTGCGTGACGCCCGCAGCGCCGTGCACCTGGATGGCCCTGTCGATGACTTTCAAGGCCATGTTCGGCACCGCCACCTTGATGCCCGAGATCTCGGTGGCCGCTGCCTTGTTGCCGACGGTGTCCATGAGGTGCGCCGTTCGCAACACGTATTCGCGCGCCATGTCGATCTCGATGCGCGACTCGGCGATCCAGTCCTGGATGATGCCCTTCTGGGCGACCAGGGTGCCGAACGTGGTGCGCTGCAGCGAGCGCTGGACCATCAGCCCCAATGCCCGCTCGGCCACACCGATGGCACGCATGCAGTGGTGGATGCGACCGGGCCCCAACCGAGCCTGCGAGATGGCGAACCCGCCACCTTCTTCGCCGAGCAAGTTGTCCACGGGAACACGCACATCGGTGTAGATCACCTCGGGATGACCGCCGGCGTGGTCGTAACCGAACACGTGCGGGGTGCGGCCGATGGTGATGCCGGGCGCATCGCGCGACACCGCGATCATCGATTGCTGCAAGTGGCGCGAGGCATTGGGGTCGGTCTTGCCCATGACGATCAGCACCTTGCACCGATCGCGCCGCGCCCCCGACGAGAACCACTTCTTGCCGTTCAGGACGTACTGGTCTCCGTCTCGCTCGATGCGCAAACCAATGTTCGTCGCGTCGGACGAGGCCACGTCGGGCTCGGTCATCGAGAAGGCCGACCTGATGTCGCCCTCCAGCAGTGGCGCCAGGAAGTCGCGCTTCACGGTCTCTGATCCGTAGGCGTTCAGGATCTCCATGTTGCCGGTATCGGGTGCAGCGCAGTTCAGCGCTTCTGACGCGAACGGCACCTTGCCCAACTGCTCGGAGATCGGTGCGTAGTCCAGGTTCGACAGCTTCGTACCGGGTGCGTCGGGTGCCAGATGCGGCAGGAACAAGTTCCACAGGCCCCTCTCGCGAGCCGCAGCCTTCAACTTCTCCAGGACAGGGGGCGTGCCGTCGTGGCCCAGTTCGTGCGACTGCTCGTCGTACTCGGCTTCGTTCGGATAGATGTGATCGTCCATGAACTGCACGACCTCGGCGAGCAACGCTTCG
>JANNFQ010000727.1:0-8235 GCA_031380045.1 Acidimicrobiaceae bacterium | reverse complement strand
CCGGTGGCATTGGCGATGAGAAGGTGGTCGCCGAAGAGCTGGGTCAGCAGCTTCAGATACGGGGTCTCGCCACACCCGGCGCACGCACCACTGAACTCGAACAGCGGCCGACGGAGCTGGCTCGTCTTGACCGACGCCGGAGCCCACTGCACAGGGTCTGCCTCGCGCAGGCTGGTGAACGCATCCCACGCCAGGCGCTCGACGTCCAGGTGCGCAGCGATCGGGCGCATGTTGATGCTCTTGCGCTTGACCTCGGTCTTGTCGTGCGCCGGGCACACCGACACGCACACACCACAACCGGTGCAGTCGTCGGGGGCGACCTGGATGGTCAACGACATGCCGGGCACCTCGCGGCTGCGGAACGACTTCGTCTTCAACACCGAGTCGGCGCCCAGCGCTGCCGGCTCGTAGACCTTCATGCGGATCGCCGCGTGCGGGCACACGATGGCGCACTTGCCGCAGTCGATGCACAGGTCGGGTTCCCAGATCGGGATCTCGGTGGCGATGCACCGCTTCTCGACCTTCGATGTGGCCGTCGGGAACGTGCCGTCGGGAGGCAGTGCGCTGACCGGCAACAGATCGCCTTCTCCGGCCAGGATGCGCGCCGTCACTCGCTGCACGAACTCGGTGACCTCACCCTGCACCACAGGTCGGCGGTGGGCTTGCGCGGTGACCGTGTCGCCGATCGGCACCGGGAACAGCTGTGCGAGCGTGGCGTCGACAGCGGCGACGTTGCGTTGCACGATGACCTCGCCACTCTTGCCGTACGACGACACGATCGCGTTCTTCAGGTGGGCGATGGCCTGTTCGGTGGGCAACACGCCCGCGAGTGCAAAGAAGCACGTCTGCATGACGGTGTTGATGCGGCCAGCCAAGCCAGCGGTTCCGGCAACCTCGACTGCGTTCACCGCGAACAGCTTCAGACCCCGCTGCAGCACGACGCTCTGCACCTCGATGGGCAACCGGTCCCACACCTGGTCGGCGGGATACGGGCTGTTCATCAAAACGGTCGCTCCGGGCGCAGCAACCTGCAGCACGTCCATCCGCTCGAGGAAGTTCCACTGGTGAACACCGACGAACGTGGCCTGATCGATGAGATACGTGCTCTGGATCGGCTCCGGATCGAAACGCAGGTGACTGATGGTCATCGAGCCCGACTTCTTCGAGTCGTACACGAAGTAGGCCTGCACCTGCAGATCCGTGTTCTTCCCGACGATCTTCGCAGTGTTTTTGTTGGCGCCGACTGTGCCGTCGGCCCCCAGGCCGTAGAAGACGGCACGAACCTGCGCTGCATCGGTCCTGAACGCGGCGTCGTACGGCAGGCTGGTGTGGCTGACGTCGTCGACGATGCCGACGGTGAACCCGTTGCTGGGCGATTCTTTCGCCGCTTCGTCGAACACCGCCTTGGCCATGGCCGGCGTGAACTCCTTGCTGCTCAACCCGTAGCGCCCGCCGATGACCTGCGGGGTGCGACCGTCGGCCCACGTGGTGCTGGGGCTGTGCCACAGCGCAGCGAGCACGTCGAGGTGCAGCGGTTCGAACGGTGCGCCCGGCTCTTTCGTGCGATCCAACACGATCACCGTGCGGGTGCTGGGTGGCAGTGCGGCCAGTAACGCTTCGGTGGGGAACGGCCGGTACAGCCGCACCACTGCCACACCCACCCGTTCGCCACCGGCGCACAGCGCATCAACGGCCTCGCGAACGGCGCCCACGCCCGACCCCATCAGCACGATGACGCGCTCGGCATCGGTCGCTCCGTGATAGTCGACCAGGTGGTACTGGCGACCGGTGGTCGAAGCCAGTTGATCCATGGTCTGCTGCACGACCTCGGGCACGCGGGCGTGGAAGGGACTGCATGCCTCGCGCGCCTGGAAGAAGACATCGGGGTTCTGCGCGCTGCCACGAAGCACCGGACGATCGGGGTCCAGGCCGCGATTGCGATGCTCGCTGAGGCGCTGCTCGTCGATCAGCGAACGCAGCGTGCCGGCATCGATCGCTTCAATCGTGTTCAGCTCGTGGCTGGTGCGAAAGCCGTCGAAGAAGTGCAGGAACGGCACCCGCGTCTCGAGCGTCGCCGCATGCGCCACCGCCGCCAGGTCGCCGGCCTCTTGCACGCTGCTGGCGCACAACATCGCGAAGCCCGTCGACCGGGCAGCCATGACGTCACTGTGGTCGCCAAAGATGCTGAGGGCATGGGTTGCCAGGGTGCGCGCGGCAACGTGGATGACGGTCGGGCTCAGCTCGCCGGCGATCTTGAACATGTTCGGCAGCATCAACAGCAGGCCTTGGCTGGCTGTGAACGTGGTGCCCAGGGCGCCTCGTGTGATCGCACCGTGCAGCGTGCCCGCGGCACCGGCTTCGCTCTGCATCTCGACCACTTCGGGCACCGCGCCCCACAGGTTCGTGCGGCCCTTCGCCGACCATTCGTCGGCAAGCTCACCCATCGTCGATGCCGGCGTGATCGGATAGATCGCGATCACTTCAGACGCGAGGTGTGCAACCGTGGCCGCTGCTTCGTTGCCGTCGATCACCGCTCTGATCCGTGTACGAACCGGCGTCGCCGTCGACTGCTCGGTCACTTGGTGCACGGTCATGCTGTCTCGGATCTGTTCAGGTCGGTCGGCGATCCGTTCCGCTGCCTGGCCGGCACCGGGACTGACCCCTACAAGCAAGGTACGGAGGCTCTCGACCTGCCACCAGGGCACTTCGGCCTCAAAGGGCCCCGTCATCGGTCACTCCAAGGGCGGAGCGCCCAGTGTGGGCTCGGGGCGCCCCTCACGGGTCCGGCTGGGTCGCGGGGTTCGCCGGTTGTGGGCGTATGGAGGCCAGGATGGTCTTCAGGTGCCCACAAGGGGTCGGCCGGGTTCGGCCGGTTCGGGACTTGTGGGTTTGTGGAGGCCAGCATGGGCTTCAGCTGCCCACAAGGGGTCGGCCGGGTTCGGATTTGGGGCGGTCGGTCGGCCGACATCCGGCCGGCCGCGCTCGTCGAGCACCAGGTATCCGGCGGTGATTCCGAACACGGGAACCAGATTGATGAGGAGGCCTGGCGAAACTGGCGGTCACCGCACGGAGCCCGGCGCCGTAGAACAAGAGCGTCTATCGGGACGCCAATGGGTCGGCGCCTTCGTCGTCATTGCGGCCGTTGCGATGGCCGTCGTCGTGGACTCACCAAGGGCTGTCAGCCCAGCACAGCACGCAGGGCGTCGAGGCGTGACGGCACCAGCCGGTACCACACCCACAGACCGCGCTTGTCTCGTTCGACCAGACCGGCATCAACGAGGATCTTCATGTGATGGCTGACCGTCGGCTGCGAACGCCCCGATGGCTCTAGCAGATCACAGGCGCACACCTCGGGTGCGTTCGAGGCGGCGATGTAGCTGAGCAGCCGGAGCCTGATCGGGTCGGACAATGCCGCGAACGAGTTGGCCAGGACGGCGGCTTGCGCTTCGTCGAGTACGTCGCTGCGCACGGGCGCGCAGCAGGCGATCGGGTCCAGCACCACAGTCTTGGAAGCAGCCATGACTCGAACTCTACCGAAAAGTTGGCGCGATACATTGACATTTGTCGATGTAGTCGATACGCTCACTTCATCGATAGACGTCAATGTAATGTTGATGTCGTTCCCAAGGAGGAAGCAACCATGTCTCGTGTCCAACTCGCCCTCAACGTGGCCGATCTCGACGCTTCGATTGAGTTCTACACCAAGATGTTCGGCACCGGTCCCGCCAAGATCCGCGATGGGTACGCCAACTTTGCGATCGCCGATCCGCCCCTCAAGCTGGTCTTGTTCACCGGCATGGGCGAGCCCGGCTCGCTGAACCACATCGGTGTGGAGGTCGAGACGACCGAAGAAGTCACCGCTGTCATCGCTCGCACTCAGGCGCTCGGCATGCAGCAGGAGATCCAGGAGAACACCTCGTGTTGCTACGCCGTTCAGGACAAGACCTGGATCAAGGGCCCCGAGAACGACTGGGAGTACTACGCCGTGCTCGGAGAGGCGCCATCGATGTCGTGCGGCGGCGATGCACATACCACCGGCTGGCCGTCGGAACAACCTGAATCTGCGGTAGTCGCGGCTGGAACATCGTCCGCCTGCTGCGGATGACCACCATCGATCACCGCTCGCCTGCCGCAGCACACCGCTGCGGCCTGGCGGTCGTCCGACTGATTCGGCCAATCACTCTGACAGTATTGAGTCAATAATTATTGTCTCAATTGAGGAACGCAGCTACGTTGGCGTCCGTGACATTGGACCTTGCGAATCGAGCGGCGATGCACGCGGCGTTGGGCGAGCCGGTGCGTTTGGCGATCATCGATGATCTCGTGCTGACAGACCGTTCCCCGAAGGATCTCGGCGATCGCCATGGCCTGCCGACCAACCTGTTGGCGCATCATCTCGATGTGCTCGAAGCCGCTGGGCTGATCGTGCGGTTCACATCGGTGGGTGACCGTCGCCGCCGATACGTGCGCCTGGTTCGCCAGCCGTTGTCCGAACTGGTCCTGGGCGCCCCGCAGCCGATCGGTCCGGCGATGTTCCTGTGCAGTCACAACTCGGCGCGTTCACAGTTGGCTGCAGCGCTGTGGACCGCACGCACGGGGCAGCCCGCCGCGTCAGCCGGCACGCATCCGGTGTCGAGGGTGCACGAAGCCGCGGTAGCGGCAGGCAGGCGAGCCGGACTCGATCTGAGTCGAGTCGTGCCGCGGCTCGTCGAGCACATTGACCCGGCCGCTCAGGTCGTCACCGTGTGCGACCGCGCTCACGAAGAACTCGATCCCGGCCCGGCCTGGTGGCACTGGTCGATCCCCGATCCTGTCGAGACGGGTACTGCAGATGCCTTCGATGCAGTGGTCGCCGATCTGGACGCACGCATCCATTCCCTGATCGCCTCATGAGCCGAACGGACTTCGCATGACCACTCGCATCGGCATCAACGGCTTCGGCCGCATGGGCCGGCTGGTGGTGCGCGCGTTGCGCGATCACCCCGAGCTCCAGCTTGTCCACGTCAACGAGCACAAGGGTGGTGTGGCCACCGCGGCACACTTGCTCGAGTTCGACTCGGTTCATGGCCGATATGACGGCACCGTCGACACCGACGGACAATCGCTGTGCATCGACGGCTCAACCGTGTGGTTCTCGGCCCACGACGCGCCAGGGGCTGTCCCCTGGGACGACCACGGAGCCGAGATCGTCTTGGAGTGCACAGGGGCGTTCCGAACGTCCGAGTTGCTCGCCCCGTACTTCGGTCGAGGTGTGCAGAAGGTGGTCGTGGCCGCCCCGGTGAAGAGCGACGGTGCACTGAACGTCGTGATGGGCTGCAACGATCACCTCTACGATCCCGAGTTCCACCGCATCGTCACTGCCGCTTCGTGCACCACGAACTGCCTGGCGCCCGTCGTGAAGGTGCTGCACGAGTCGATCGGCATCGAGCGCGGCGCGATCACCACGATGCACGACGTGACCAACACCCAAGTGGTCGTCGACGCGCCGCACAAGGACCTGCGGCGGGCGCGGTCCGCGCTCAACTCACTGATCCCCACATCGACTGGATCGGCGACGGCGATCACGATGATCTACCCCGAGTTGATGGGCAAGCTGAACGGCATCGCGGTTCGCGTGCCGTTGTTGAACGCGTCGCTGACCGACGCAGTGTTCACGATGCAGCGCGATGTGACGGCCGACGAGATCAACGGTCTCTTCCGCGACGCGGCGGCCGGCCCGCTCGCCGGCATCCTCGGCTACGAGAACCGGCCGTTGGTCTCGGCCGACTACACCAACGACACGCGTTCCGGCATCGTCGACGGTCCCTCGACCATGGTGATCGACGACCGGATGGTCAAGGTCCTGATCTGGTACGACAACGAGTACGGCTACGTGTTCCGCATGGCCGAACTCGCCAGCAAGGTCGCGGCCAGCCTGGCACCGGTCACGTGAACGGCACAGCCGCGATGAAGTCGCGGAACTACGTCCTCGTCACGGCCGGCTACTGGGCATTCACGCTGACCGACGGCGCGCTGCGGATGCTGGTGCTGCTGCACTTCCACGACCTGGGTTACTCACCGGTCTCCATTGCGTTCTTGTTCCTGGCCTACGAGTTCATGGGCATCGTCACCAACCTGCTCGGCGGTTGGGTTGGGTCGCGAACTGGTTTGAACCGCACCCTGGTTGCCGGCCTCGGCTTGCAGATCGCGGCGCTCGTGGCCCTCACGTTGCAACAACCCGGCTGGCACGAGTGGGCGTCGGTTGCGTTTGTGATGACCGCGCAGGCTGTCTCGGGTGTGGCCAAGGACCTGACCAAGATGAGCTCGAAGAGCGCAGTGAAAGCTGTCGCCGGCGGTGGCGACGGGGCATTGTTCCGGCTCGTTGCGATCTTGACCGGTTCGAAGAACGCACTGAAGGGTGTCGGGTTCTTCCTCGGCGCTGCGTTGCTGGCGTCGATCGGCTACGACGCGTCGCTGTGGGCGATGGCGGCGATGCTGATGGTCACCGTCGTGGCGGTGTGGCTGATGCTGGACGAGGACATCGGTCGTTCAAGGAAGAAGGCACCGCTGCGGTCGATCCTGTCGAAGTCGGTGGCAGTGAACCGGCTGTCCGGTGCCCGATTCTTCCTGTTCGGCTCTCGCGACATCTGGTTCGTCGTCGCCCTTCCGGTGTTCCTTGACGAGACGCTGCACTGGTCGTACTTCGGCATCGGCGGGTTCCTCGCAGGATGGGTGATCGGCTACGGCATCGTGCAGTCGTTCGCACCGCGACTGCTCCGCCGGCGTCACGCGGCAGTCCTCGACGAGATCCATGCCGCGCAGATGTGGGCGTTCGTGCTCGCCGCTGTCGCTGCATCGATCGCTGCGGCGGTCACGTTCGACATCGCCCGCACGTTCGCTGTGGTCGGTGGACTCGTGGTCTTCGGCGTGGTCTTCGCGATCAACTCGTCGCTGCACTCGTACCTGATCCTCGCCTACTCGGACGACGACGCCGTTGCGCTCGACGTCGGCTTCTACTACTCCGCCAATGCGGCGGGTCGCCTGGTCGGCACCCTGCTGTCGGGTGTGTTGTATCTGTGGGGCGAACTCGACGCCGCACTGTGGGGTTCGGCCGCGTTCATCGCCGTCGCATGGCTGCTGACCCTCCGCCTGCCACCGATCGCAGTCGCCGGTGATGTGCCGGCCGAAAGCGGAACGTCGAGGTGCACACTGGAAACGTACCGAGGAGCATCCGAGTCAGCATGAGCGAATCCAGCGTCGCCACCATCGCACAACGCGACGACGGACCCGCTCGCCTGTCCACCCTGGACCGGCTCTTGCCGGTCTGGATCGGGGCAGCGATGCTCGCCGGCATTCTGCTCGGCCGCGCCTTCCCCGATCTGGACGAGCAGCTCGAGCAGGTCAAGATCGACACGGTGTCCCTGCCCATCGCGGTCGGTCTGTTCGCGATGATGTACCCCGTTCTCGCCAAGGTGCGGTACCGCTCGATCGGCACGGTCGTTGCCGATCGGCGATCGCTCGCCATGTCGCTGGTGCTGAACTGGCTCATCGGGCCGGCGCTGATGTTCACCTTGGCGTGGCTCATGCTGCCCGACCTGCCCGAGTACCGCACGGGGCTGATCATCGTGGGTCTTGCCCGGTGCATCGCGATGGTCCTCATCTGGAACGACCTCGCCTGCGGCAACCGTGAACTGGCCGCCGTGCTGGTCGCCATCAACTCGCTGTTCCAGATCGTCGCGTACTCACTGCTCGGCTGGTTCTACCTGGACGTGTTGCCCGGCTGGCTGGGTCTCGACAGCAACGGCATCGACGTCACCGTCTGGCAGATCGCCAAGTCGGTCCTGATCTTCCTGGGCGTCCCACTGCTGGCCGGTTTCCTGACCCGCACCTTCGGCGAGCGGGTGAAGGGCACTGAGTGGTACGAAGAGCACTTCCTGCCGAAGATCGGTCCATTGGCCCTGTACGGGCTGCTGTTCACGATCGTCATCCTGTTCGCTCTGCAGGGCGACCGCGTCACCAACCAGCCCTGGGACGTCGCCCGCATCGCTCTGCCATTGTTGGTGTACTTCGCGATCATGTGGTTCGGCAGCTTCTTCGCTGGTATTCGCATGGGGTTGCCCTACGACCGCAACGCCTCCATCGCATTCACCGCAGCCGGCAACAACTTCGAGCTCGCCATCGCGGTCGCGATCGGTGTGTTCGGCGTCTCGTCAGGTCAGGCGTTGGCTGGGGTGGTAGGACCATTGATCGAGGTAC
>JANNFQ010000726.1:0-2827 GCA_031380045.1 Acidimicrobiaceae bacterium | reverse complement strand
GTTGGCGTCGAACCGCGGTGCACTGGAACGCAACATCGCCGACGCCGATCTGGTCATCGGCGCTGTGCTGGTGGCCGGCGGACGCGCTCCGGTGGTGGTCACCGAGGACATGGTTCGCACCATGAAGCCGGGGGCCGTCATCGTTGATGTCGCCGTCGATCAGGGCGGTTGCATCGAGACGATCCACGAGACCACCCACAACGACCCCGTTTACTTCCTGCACGGCGTGTTGCACTACGCCGTCGGCAACATGCCGGGCGCAGTGCCACACACCAGTACCTACGCGCTGACCAACGCGACGTTGCCGTATCAAATCGAGTTGGCCCGGCTGGGTCCTGCAGCGTCGTCAGCATTCGACGCAGCGCTGGCATTAGGCCTGAACACGCACGCCGGCCACGTGACGAACGCCCCGGTGGCCCAGTTCCTGGGCTGCGAATTCGTCGACCCCCTCAGCGCACTGGCGAACTGACTAGGTTTCGCGCATGAGCACGCTGGTCCACGATCTCGAGTTGCCGCTGATGGACTTCGATGATGGTTCGGTCGAAGAGCGCCGCGAGGCGTTCCGCGGCATGGACGAAGGCGCATGGTTGTATCGCAGCCCGATCGGCTACGGCGTCATGCGGTACGAAGACATCATCGCAGTGCTGCGCGACAAGCGTTGGCACAGCGCTTCGGGGCGCATCCCCGAACTGATGGGCATCACCCGCGCCGACTTCCTGCAGCGCCAGCGCGGCAGCATTCTGTCGACGGAGGGTGATGAGCACACGCGTCTGCGCCGGCTGGTGGCCCCAGCGTTCTCGCCCCGCGCCGCCGACCACCTGCGGCCGTTCATGCGCCAGGTCATCAACGATCTCGTCGATGCCGTCGCCTCGTCTGGCAAGGCCGACTTCGTGGCCGACATCACCGAGCCGTATCCCATCCCGATCATCTGCGAGTTGCTGGGTGCGCCGAAGAGCGATTGGAAGTTCTTCAGCCGCGTGGCCGGCGACATACTCGAGATCTTCTCGGCCGATCTGGCCGACAAGCTCGACCTGGTCATGAACGCCCAGGACGAGATGGACGCCTATTCGCGCAACATGATCGCGCAGCGGCGCGACAAGCCGGCCGACGACTTGTTGACGGCCATGATCGCCGCCGAAGAAGCCGGCGACAAGCTGAGCAACGACGAGTTGGTCATGATGGTGAACGCGGTGATCGTGGCGGGCACCGACACCACCCGAAATCAACTCGGCTGTGCCGTGTCGCTGTTCGCACAGCACCCCGATCAGTGGGCACTGCTGGCCGAACAACCCGAACTGGCCAGCCGCGCGGTCGAGGAAACGATGCGTTACTTCGGCACGGTCCGTGGCACCGCTCGCTTTGCCAGTTCCGACATCGAGTACCGCGACGTGCTGTTCCCGTCGGGGACGTTCATCGGCCTGGGATTGGCCGAGGCCAACCGGCAGGCCGATCACTTCCCGCAGCCCGATCGTTTCGACATCACGTCAGACGCTCCGGCGTTTCCGCAGCTGACGTTCGGATCGGGCATCCACTACTGCCTGGGCGCGGCACTCGCACGCGCAGAACTGCAAGAAGCCCTGCCGCTGTTGGCCCGGCGCATGCCCAACCTGCGCATCGACGGTCATGTCACGTGGAAGCCCGATGGTGTGGGCATCTTCGGGCCAGCACACATGCCGGTCACGTTCGACCCCGGACACTGAACCGTCGCATCGCACAACCCAACCCCGTGCCCCATTCGGGCTGATCCTCAGCGCCCGCGCTGATGTCGGCCGTTGTCGTTGACGACTTCAGTGAACACTGAGCTCTCGACTCGCGGCGGGTTCAGGCGGCTTGGGGTTGTGGGGGTGGTTGGAACCAGAGCCATCGGGTGTCGAAGCGTTCGCCGGTGGGATGCAGGAATGGTTTGGTCGGTTCGGGTGGTGGTCCGGTGGGTGGGATGGGGACGGGGTGTCGGATGAGTGTGCGACCGTGTTCGTCGGTGAAGGTGAGTCCGTCGGGTTCGTCGGCGTTGCCGGTGATGATGATCTTGCCGCGGTGGATGAGGTGGTGGCAGCTGCCGCATGCGGGTGCCAGGTTCGCGGTTTCGGTGTGGCCGTGGTCGCGGCCGTACCAGAGGACATGATGGATCTGGAGGCCGAGGGTGCTGTCACAGCCGGGTATGCGGCAGTGGTGCCCGTCGCGGTGCAGGACCATGCGGCGGAGTGCGGGTGAGATCACTTTGGTGGCGCGACCGACGTTGATTGGTGTGCCGTTGGTGGTCCACACGGGGCGGACAACGCCGTCGGAGATGATTTGGTCGACCAGCGCTTGGGGGACCCGGATGTTGCTGTTGACCCACGCGCCTTCGGTGTCGAGATGGATGTAGATGCGGAACCGGTCGGATCGTGCGGTGCCGATGCCGGTGATGTCGTTGGAGGCCAGTGAGCGGCGGCAGACCTCGTTGAACGCGTCCATCCAGGTGACGTCGGGGTGCCCGGCACGGAACAAGGCATCGCGGGCTTCGCTGAGCGCGGCTTCGATGATCAGCCCGTCATCGAGCGGGGCATCGAGTCTCAGTTGGAACCGTCCGTGTTCGTCGAAGAAGAACGACAACATCCCGGCAACCAACCGCGGATCGACAGGCGCGACCACAGGCGGAACGGGCGAAACGGGCGGAACGGCCGGTTCGTCCTCGACAGGTTCCGGTTCGGGTTCGGGTTCTGGTGCGGGGAGATCGAAGGCGTAGCGGCCGAGGGCGTGACGCAACTGTGACACCGAGCTGACGATGGCGATGTCGCATGCCTCGCGGTCGTTGTGTGCGGGCACGGTCTGGGCGACGACGACGGCC
>JANNFQ010000723.1:0-15161 GCA_031380045.1 Acidimicrobiaceae bacterium | reverse complement strand
GGTCTTCGGCGTCGGTCATGTGGTACTGCGCCAGCAGCCCGTGGTAGACGTTCTCGGCCGTGTGGTGCACGCCGTGGTCGTGGTACCAGAGGGTGCGCGACCGCTGGAAGTTCGGGTACCAGTAGTCCTTGTACTGCCCCGGCCGGCTGACGTCGCTGGCGTAGCCGTCGAACGGGGGCGGCGATGCCGAACCATGCAGGTGCACCGACGTCCACTGCTCATAGCCCAGCGTCTCGTGCACGGGCGGCAGGTTGTTGAAGAAGCGAGCCACGATCGGGCGGCCCTGAGTGGCCTTGATGGTCGGCCCCGGCACCGAACCGTTGTAGGCGTACATCTCCGTCTGGAAGCCGGGGATGATCTCCTTGGTGATCTTGGTCATCCAGATCTTGTAGTAGTCCGCCTCGGTGTCGGTTCGATACGGAACTGCCACTGGGGGCACGGTGAACGGCGTCGTGAACGGCTTGGGCAGTTGGCTGGCAGCCATGCGTCCGGTGATCACCGATCGAGCGCTGACTGCGCGTTGCGCCGGCAGGGCCACTGCGGCGCCGGCGAACACGCCCGCCTTGATGACGTCGCGTCGATTCAGCGCCGAAAATCTCTCGCTGACCCGAGCCCGACGCGACGTGGTGTCGCCGAGGTCGTCAACAGTGTTCTCCTGCATGACTGCCGCCCTTTTCGCCTACCGAGGGCCTGTCACGAGACCGACCCGCCCGGTCGCAATTGACCACTCACCGTCCCAACTGTCAATGGTCTGCCGACTCTGCGTGAGGCCGCTCAGGAGATTCGTGTAGCGGAACCACCGCGAAGGGTGCCGAAATTTCTCACCATCGATGCTGAGACGATCACCCTTCGTGAAATCTGGCCGTTCGGTCCACGAGTGCCGAACGAGCCGGAAGCTGTTTGGAAGGATTCGGTGACATTCGTCACAGACCTAGTCCGCTTGGTGCTCCTTCGGTCTGAACGACCAATCGCAGTACGACCAGGGACGTACGACCATCTGGCCTGCGATCGTCGCCGTGCTGCGTGCCATGCTGGCATTCGTGCAAGGAATCGCGTCGTTTCATCTGCTGCGCGAATCGAACCCGTTGAGGGCCATGGCTCGGCTGGGGCTGGACCGCCGGCGTTTGCGAGGGGTTCCGGGCCTGCGCATGTGGCGACTGCTGGGCACGGGCGCCGGCAGCCACACAGGGCCGGGCGCCGACCTGCATCGCACGGCGCTGTTTGCGATCTGGGACGACGATGCATCGTTGGAAGCCCATCTGATTCGCACCGCCCCCCGGCTGGTCGCCGCCGACGAGAGCTGGCATGTGCGGCTGCGAGCGCTGGGTGGCCATGGGTCGTGGCGCGGCGAAGATGTGCTTGGCCAGTTGACGCCGGCACGTTCTGCCACCGGGCCGGTCGCGATCATCACCCGGGCCGATGTGCGGGTCAGGTCGTGGGCAGCGTTCCGCCGGGCCGGACGTCCGGTCAGCGACGAGTTGCAGACAGCGGATGGTCTGTTGGCAGTGGTGGGCTTCGGCGAGGCACCGTTCGGCAGGCTGGGAACCTTCAGCCTGTGGCGCGACATCGATGCCGTGCGGGGGTTCGCGCGCATGCCTGTGCATCGCCAGGTGGTGCACCGCACGCGTGACCAGCGCTGGTACGGCGAGGAACTGTTCGCCCGGTTCCAGCCTTACGCGTCGTCAGGCCGTTGGGACGGCCGCGATCCTTTGCGCCTGCCGATCACCGGCATCAACATGCCGTAGGGCGCCCCGTTTCCCTGGTGGTGCACGCGGTGCGCCGCGGCCAGATGCTGCAGCCCGGGCACACGACGATGACCGATTGCGGGCACGTTCACCCGCCGATGGATGTACACATCGTGCACCAGTGCGTAGCTGACGCCGTAGGCAGTGATGCCGATGCCGACAGGCACCAGAGACGACCAGCCATCCACGTTGAATCCAACGGCCAGCCCCACCATCACCAGCGCAGCGAACATGACGGGAAAGGCGTCGTTGGCCTCGAAGCCGACGCTGCCGTCGCGGTGATGGCTGCGGTGCAGCGCTCGGCCGACCCCGTGCATCACGAAGCGGTGCGTCAGTGCCGTGACGGGCTCCATCAACACGAAGCTGGCCGCGACGATGACCAATGGATGCACGTGGCCAACGCTACCGCTGCGTCACAGCGCGGCGTAGGTGGCGAGGGCGTCTGTCAACGAGGCCTGACCGACACCCAGTTCACCGACCACTGCCTCGAGCCACGGTGGGCGTACGACCGCCGACACGATGATCGGCTCGTCGATGCCCGAGCCCTCGACAGCCAACCGCACGAAGAGCGTGGCGTAGTCGGGCGGCCGCAGATCTCGCGACAATTCGAACAGTGCGTACGGATCGGGCGGCGAGTCGCGAGGAGGCAGCGTGACAAAGCTCTGCGACGTGGGTCCGATGGCGCCACCCGCCAATCCTGGCCCGTCACCCAACACCGCGCCGCGCACTGTGGCGGCTCGGGCCCCGGCCAACATCAACGCCACATACGCGCCCAACCCGCGCCCGACGATGGTGACCTCGCCCAGCGCCGCAACCGCAGCGTCGGCATCGGCCATGACCGTCTCGGCGCTGTACCCGCCCCCGGATGGGATCGTCGACCGGCCGTGACCGGTGAAGTCCAGCGCCACGACCGGGCCCGGCCATGCGGCGGCCCACGAGGGCACGTGGTCGGGCGATGCCTCGCCCAAGCCGTGCAGCAGCAACAGCGGCCGGCCATCACCCTCGGAAAGGTGATGGAGCGCCAGCTGCACCTTGTTGTGCACCAGCATGGTGACGCGGTGCGGCGTCACATGGGGGTCGCCGGGCCGGCCGGTCACTGGGCACCGCTCAGGAACTCGAGCACCATGCCGGCAACCAGATCTGACTGTTCGATGTGCACGAAGTGGCCGACATCGTCAAGCACTTCCAGCCGCCCGCCCTGCGGGATGTAGTTGACGACGTGGTGGGGCAGGGTGCCCCAACCCATCTCTTCCTGCTCGCGGCCGAGCACACCAAGGAACGGCATCGGCAGCCCCGGCAATCGGGTCAGGGTCCACTCGGGTCGCCATGGGCCGAAGCCGCCGAAGCGCATCGACGCGTCGATCTTCCACCGCCAACCGTCGTCCGATTGGAACGCCCCGACCGACACCAGATGGCACAGCCACTCGAAGCTCAACCGCGGGTTCATCCGCGCCCGACGGTGCGCCAACTCTTCGAAGGTGCCCGGCTTGCGCTTCGAGGTCGACGTGGTGCGGCGATGGTCCAACCAGCCGGTGATCTCGCCGGCGGCCATGCGCGTGCGCTCGTGCTCGGACACGTCGGGGATCCGCCGCTTGTTGGGGATGCCATCCAGGTTGACCAGATGGCTGAATCGGAACGGCTGCGCGTCGGCCAACTGGATCATGAGCGATCCGCCCTTGGAGTGACCGATGACGGGCGCCGGCCGGTGCGTGATGGCGTCCATCACTGCCATCGCGTCGCGCACGTCGCCGTCCCACGAGTACAACGCCGCATGCTCGCTGTCGCCGTGGCCGCGTTGATCCCAGGCGACCACGCGCCAACCAGCCGCGGCCAACTTGGGCGCAAACTCATCGAACGTGCGGGCGAAGTCGAACCCGCCGTGCACCAAGAACAACGGGTCGGCGGTCTCGGATCCCCATTCGTGCACGGCGATGCGAACGCCACCCGCATCGATGTGGTGATCGCGATCGGGTGCCATCGCTCCCGGGAAATCCCCCGGCTGGGTCACAGGGCTCATGCGGCGACGATACGGCGCTGTGCGCTGGGCACCCGAATCCATCTACGCTGATCGGTGATGAATCGGTGGGGGCTCACAGCGCTGGCGGGAGTGCTGGTGGCGATTCCGTTGATGGCGGCCGCGTGTGGTGCCGACGATCCGGCGGGCTCGAACACGCTGCCGCCCATCGCCACCACCACCAGCAGCACCGTGCTGTTGACGACCACCACGGTGTGGGTGCCGGTCAGCTACGAGATCCAACCGGGCGACGGTCTGGGTGACATCGCCGCGCAGTTCGGGGTCGACATCGAGAAGCTGGCCACGCTGAACGGGATCACCAACAAAGACGACATCGAGGCGGGCGAGATCTTGGACATCCCGCCCCCAACCGTTCCGCCCACCACCGTCGCGCCAGCCACGACCTGATCTGGAACGGCCTCGCACGTAGACTTCCGCCATGACCTCGTTCTGGCCGACGCTCCAGCACTGGAGCGTCCAGATCCCACTGCACACGCCACATCCCCGTTTGGCGGCGCTTGCCGATACGGGCATCTCACAGTTGGCCGACCTGTCGATCGATGTGCCATCTGCCGAGTGGCTGGGCCTGGAGTACATGGATTGGAAGAGCGGCGGCGACACCAACTTTGCTCCGCTCGCCTCGGCTGATGGCCAACTGGATTGTCGCGGCTTCTGGGACAAGGGCAAGACCGACAAAGACGCGCAGTGGACCTCGAACGCGTCCGTCGCTCCTACCCTGCGCGACTACGTGGCGGGTGTTGGGGCCAACTTCGGTCGCGTGCGCATCATCAAGCTCGAGCCGCAGGAACGTGATGTCGCCTTTCGTCAGATCCATCGCGACGACAACAACCGGTTCAACCCCGACGACCAGGGGTGGGTCGTTCGCACCTGGGTCGAGCTGACCGACAATCCCGACAGCTACATGCTGCTGATGGACAACGGTCCCGACGGCCTGCCCGATCCGGCCACCGAGATGCGCGTGCCGCTGCACCGAGGCAGCAGGTTCATCGTCGACACACAGCGCCTGTGGCACGTTGTGGTGCACAACGGCGACGCGCCGCGTTACGCGTTGATCACCAGCTTCGAGTCGGGCCCCGTCCTCGAGCGTTGGGTCGACGAGCAGCAGCCAGCCCGGGTCTGAAGCCGGCGCAACACCGCGCGCTACGGTGCGCCGATGCCGCCGCCCGTCGCGTTCTCATGCACGCCGATGGGCACCAGCCTGACGGTGCGGTCCGATTCGCCGGCGTTGATCGATGCCATTCGACGCAGCCTGGCGTTGTATCCGGCCGATGTCATGCTGGGTGGGTCGTTACACATCGACGTGGTCGTGACCGACGATTCGCCAGGCGACCCGGCGTGGCCGGTGGTCACCGCCGCATCCACGCCCGAGACGCTCGAGATCAGGTGTGGATCGGCCACGGTGGTGCTGGATCATGTCGGGGCCAGGGTCCACATGGCGCTGCCGCGCTCGCTGTGTGATGTGCCCGATGCGTTGGCATTGCTGGCCGAATCGGTGTTCACCTCATGGCACGTGCAGGCGCGTCGCTTGCATGCGGTGCACAGCGCGCTGGTCGTTCGTGATGGGGTCGGGCTGTTGCTACGCGGCCCGTCGGGCGCGGGCAAGAGCACGCTGACGTACGCCTGCATGCGTCGCGGCATGACGGTGGTCAGCGACGATTGGGTGTATGCGCCGGCCGGTGTGGAACCGCGACGGTTGGTCGGGTACCCGTGGCGGATCATGCTGACCGAGGCGGCTGCGGCCCGCTTCGCCGAACTGGCCGACGTACCCACAGTTCCTCACACATCCGAGGAGCAACACAAGGTGCGGGTGAATCCGCCGCCCGAGCTGCAACAGGTTTCCGCCGATGTGACTGCGGTTGTCCTGTTGGACCCAGATGCCGTGCTGTCGTTGCAGCCGATCACTGCGCAGGCGGCGGCTGAACGGTTCTGGGCGGCATCGCTGCCCACCGAGCGCGATCATCTGGACGACCATTGGGTGCAGGCGCTGGTGCAGCGCCCGACCTATCTGCTTCGGCGAGGCACCGACCCCGACGAAGCGGCAACTCGTCTCGACGAGCTGGCGATCAGTCTGCGGTAGAGCATCTCGAATGCAGCCGCAGTCGCGTCGGCGTCGTGGGTGTGTGCCCAGCGTTCGGCTCGTTCGGCGATACCGGGTCGCAAGTGTCCGTTGATCGATCGCGCCAACGTGTGGGCGACCGCCGCAGGGTTGCGTTCTTCGATGGCGATGGCCATGGGCCCGTTGAAGGCGGGCCCGGTGAAGTCGGCGACGTGGCCGACCCGCACACCGACGGTCGGCACCCCGCAGGCGGCTGCCTCGAGCACGGCCACCGGCCCGGCATCGTGGCGCGAGGTCAGCACGTGCCACGACGCCGCGCGCACCACATCGGCTAACTGCGGCGGTGGAAGGTGGCCGGCGAACGTGATCCGGTCGGCCACGCCCAACTCGGCCGCCAACCGCGCATGATGGCCATCGAGTGTGTCGGCGCCGGCGATCGTCAGGTGCACGTCGGGCTGCAGCGTCATCAGCACAGCCATCGACCGCAGCAGCAGATCCTGATCCTTGACCCGGTTCAGGTTGCCGATGTGCACCAGTGCAGCCGGGCCTGCCGGCCCGGCCGTCGCGGGCCGGAAGATGCGGGTGTCGGCGCCCAACGGGATCACGTCGCCCGCCCGCACGCCGGCAGCGGCCACGTGGTGGCGCATCCACTCGGTCGCGACCGTCACCGTGGTGGCCAGTCGAACAGCGGTGCTGGCCAGCAGCCGGCTGCCTGTGGTCAGCCCGCCTCCGTACCCGATGTCGGGCAGGTTTGCGAACTCTCCTCCCGCGACGCTGACCACCGCTGGCACTCGGTGACGTCGACCGATGGCGCCAGCAGCCAGCCCGGGCAGGTGTGCCCACAGCCCGTGCACCACGTCGAGCCGTCCACCGGCCGCGGCCCGCCGGGTGGCCGTCGCCACCACGCGGGCGATGTCGGCCTTGCTGTGGTTGCCCACCGGAATGTTGATCACGTCGGCGTCGAACAGCCGCCATTCGCCCGGCTGCGGGTCGTGACCGGTTGCCAGCACGGTGACCCTGTGATCGGCGCTGAGCCGTTCGACCAGATGGTGGACGAACGGGATGGTGCGTGCGGACCCGGGTGGGTCCACGCCACCGGGCACCACCAGCACGATCCGCATCGGCGCAGTCTTGCGGTTTCCGGTCGCCGGTGCTGCCCTGCAGCGGCCGCCAGGTTGGGAAGTAACGTCACGTTGTCGAGACCGTGATGCGAGCCAACCAACGGCAGCTGGTGAACGCTGTGCTGGCCGGCCTGCGCGGCCGGCCCGTTGCTGCGCCGTCGCTGACGTTCGCCGAGTTCCGGGTCGCCGGTCTGGCCAGCGGTCTGACGGCGTTGTTCGGCGAGCTGTTCGCGGGTTCGGTAACGCTGGACGAGCTGGACCCGCACACCCGCCGTCACCTGGACGAACAGCGTCGGCAAGTACGGGCCCGCGTCACGCGGTTCCTGGCGGTGGTGCCGCGCGTTGCCGATGCGTTGTGGGCGGCCGATGTGCCGGCTGTGTTCGTGAAGGGCGCCGAGCTGATCGACGGTGTGTGGGAGCACCCGACCGCGCGGCCGATGGCCGACGTGGATGTGGTCGTGCCGCCGCACCTGCGCGCACAAGCGGCCGCGGCACTGGCGGCGGCCGGTTGTCCGTGGTGGATGTCGACCTCGTACGAAGACGCGTTCCTGGCGTGGGGCGACGGCGGCGTCGGCCGATTGGACGGCGAATCGGCTGATCACAACGGCCGCATCGAGGTGCATCCGGGCTGGGTCGAGTTCATCCACGGCTACGAGGTACGCGGATTCGATGTCATCGGCCTGGCTGAGCAGCGTGGCGGACACCTGCATCTGCCGCTGGCGGCGCTGACAGCTCAGGTGCTTGGCCATTTGGGTGCAACGGTGGTGCGCGGCGAGGTACGCGCTCTGAATGTGGTCGACGTCTGGTACTGCCACCGACGAGATGTCGATTGGCAACGCGTCGGCAGCCTGATGACCACCGCCGACCCTCGGTTGTCGGCCCCGGGGCTGTGGATCGTCGATCGGTTGATGCCCGGTGTGGTCCCTGCCGAGGTGGTGTCGTTGCAGATGCAACGACTTCCTTCGTCGGCGCGCCGGCTGCTGGACGCAACCGAGCCACACGAGGTTTTCCGCGATCCTGCTGCGCGCACGACGTTCCGCTGGCGACAGGGATTCGCAGTGCATCGACGCGAGCGCGTCCACATCGTCGACCAGATGATCTGGCCCGACCATCGTCGGACGATGCGGGCCACGGTGCGACGCATCGCTGGCCGTTCGAGCGCAGGGCAATCATGACCTTGCGACGACCACTTCGGATCGTCATGGTGATGCCACCACCCGTTGACCTGCCGGCGGCAGACGCGTTGGCCCGGTTGCCGACCGTGACGATGACGTTGGATGCATTGGCGGCCACTGGCGAGGTCGACGTGGTCGGCTGCTTTCGCAGCACATCGAGCGCCGCCACGTACGAACGCAACGGCATCATGCATCGCTTCGAGCCCGATGACGCCTCGCTGATTCGGGCCGTTCGTGCGTTGCAGCCCGATGTGGTGCACGTGCACGGACTCGGCTTCGTGACGCTGTTGGCCCGGCTGTGCGTCTCGCTGGATCGCCGTGTGGCGATCGTGGTGCAGCACCACGGCGAACCCCCAGGGCCACGACGCAACCGAGTGGTGCATCGGCTGGTTCGGCGCCGGATTGCCGGTTACCTGTTCACGGGCGTGCTGCACGGGCAGGCCCAGCCGTTCCGCACGACGGGCGTCATCGGCCCGCGCTCAGCAGTTTTCGATGTGCTCGAGGCCGCCAGCACGCTGCCCACCGACGGTATCGACAACGGAGACACAGATGCGGTCCAGCTGGTCGGCCGGCCGGCGGTGCTGTGGGTCGGGCGGATGATCACCGACAAGGATCCATTGTGTGCGGTGGACGCGATCGCCGCGGCCGTGGTGCAGATGCCCGATGTGCATCTGCACATGCTGGCAACCGACACCACGCTGGCCGATGCGACCATGCAGCGAGCGGCGGCTGCGCACATCGCCGACCGCGTGCACGTGCATCCGCCGGTACTGCCGCGCCAGATGCACCGGTGGTACCGGGCTGCCGACGTGCTGCTGTCGACCAGCCGACGCGAAGGATCGAACTACTCACTCATCGAGGCAGTGACCCACGGATGCGCTCCGGCGGTCAGCGACATCCCATCGCACCGTTCGATCACACGTGACCTGATGCCCCGGTTTGCGTGCGGCGACGCGGGTGCAGCGGCCGCTGTCATCGTCCAAGCCGCCGCGCTGGATCGGTCGGCGGTACGGACGTACCGCGATGCGCATCTCACCTGGCCCGTTGTGGCCCGACAGTTGATCGAGGTGTACACGCACCTTTCCGGTTCGTGAGCGGCCGACCGCGGTGGGAAGTTGCAGGCGCAAGTACTGGTCGTCATGGCCTATTGTGCTGCACCTATGGTCGACGTGCTGCTCGCTCACTCGTATTTCCTGCGCCTCGACCCCAAGCAGCACGCCAAGATGCGGCCATACCCGCCGCTCAACACGTTGCACGCGGCCACGGTGCTGCGCGACCGCGGCCTGCAGGTGGCAGTGTTCGACGCGATGCTGGCCGCAGACGAGAGCGAGTTCGAAGCGGCACTGAGCCAGCATCAGCCGCAGATGGTCGTGCTGTACGAGGACAACTTCAACTTCTTGTCGAAGATGTGTCTGCTGCGCATGCGCCAGGCCGCGCTGACCATGGTGGGCATGGCCCGCCAGGCGGGGTGTCGCGTTGCCGTGTGTGGCGCCGACGTCACCGACCACGCCGAGCTGTACCTCGCGGCCGGCGCACACGCGTGTCTGCTGGGTGAGGGCGAGCACTCGATGGTCGAGGTCATCGACCAGTGGCTGTCTGATCAACCCGATGCGGCACTGGGCAGCATCGCCGGCGTGGCCTCCATGCATCACGGTCAGCATGTGCAGGGCGAGCGGCGGCCCATCGAACGGCACCCCGACGTGTTCGGCCGGCCAGCGCGCGACCTGGTCGACATCGAGGCGTATCGACGGGCGTGGACCGAGAATCATGGTCGGTTCTCGCTGAACATGGTGTCCACCCGTGGTTGCCCGTATCGCTGCAACTGGTGTGCCAAGCCGATCTGGGGCCAGCGCTACTCCATGCGCTCGGCGGCCGACGCTGCGGGCGAGTTGATCGATCTGCATCATCGCTATGCGCCTGATCACGTGTGGTTCGCCGACGACATCTTTGGTCTGCGCAGCGATTGGTTGGCCGAGTTCGCGGCATGCCTCGAACACGCCAACGTGCGCGTCCCGTTCTCGATGCAGTCGCGCTGCGACCTCATGAACGAGCGGGCGGTGGAGGCACTTGCCCGCGCCGGTTGCGAAGAGGTGTGGTTGGGCGCCGAGAGTGGCAGTCAGCGAGTGCTGGATGCGATGGACAAGGACATGACCGTCGACGAGATCCGCGAGGCCCGCCGTCGGCTGGGCCAGCACGGCATCCGCGCCTGCTTCTTCATCCAGTTCGGATATCCGGGCGAAACATGGGCCGACATCGAGCAGACGATCGCGCTGGTGGCCGAGCTGATGCCCGACGACATCGGAGTCAGCGTCAGTTACCCGTTGCCAGGCACCCGCTTCCACGAGATGGTGCAGCTCGACCTCGATACCCAGGCCAACTGGCAGAGCTCAGGCGACCTGACGATGATGTTCGAAGGCACGTATCCCACCGAGATCTACCGCGAGCTGCATCTCAGCCTGCACGACGATCTCGACCTGCGGCGCCGGCAGGCGGGCCTGTCGCGTGCTCGGCATGCGATGATCGACGACGTGCCCATCGACCAGCACCGCGCCAGAGTCGATGCACGGTGGCAGGCGTTGCGCGCCCACGAGAGCGCCCAGCGCAATCCCAACCCGACGCGCCTGCGGATACCGGTTGCCACCGCCAAGTGAGCGGCCGCTTGCACGACCTGAGCGAGACCGCTGAGGCCTTCGACAGCGTTGCCGAGACCTACGACGGGCCACAAGGCAACAACCATCTCATCCAGCGCATGCGCCAACTGACATGGGCGCGCATCGATCAGTTGGTGCCGCGGCCATCGCAGTTGCTCGACATCGGTTGCGGTACTGGCATCGATGCCCAGCGTTTCGCCAACCTGGGTCATCGCGTGCTGGCCACCGACTGGTCGCCGGCGATGGTCCAGCGAGCCCAGGCTCGTGCCGTAGCCAGCGTCGGTCGCATCGAAGCGATCCGAGTCGGCGCGCAGGAACTCGATGTGCTGGTGCCCGACCGTCGCGGCACCATCGATCTGGCGTACTCGAACTTCGGTCCCCTGAACTGCGTACCCGATCTCGGCGTCACGGGTCGCGCCCTGGCCGAACTGGTTCGTCCTGGTGGACACGCGGTGTTCACCGTGATCGGGCGGTGGTGCCCATGGGAGATCGCGCACTACGCGCGTCAGCGGCGCTGGAAGCGATTGGCGGTCAGGTTCAGCCGGGGCATGACACCCGTCAACATGAACGCCCACACGATCTGGACGCGCTACCACACGCCCCGCAGCTTCATCCGCGAATGGAACGGCGGCTCGTCGGCCGGTGGCGCGGCCCAATGGTCGGTGGTGAGTTACGAGGGGCTATCGACCTTCGTTCCGCCGCCGTACCTGACCGAGTTGTCAACCAAGCGGCCAGGCCTCTCGGCCCGTCTGGAACGGTTGGATGCGCGTACAGCGGCGTGGCCCGTGGCCCGCAGCATGGGCGACCACTTCCTGATCGTCCTGCGCCGCACCTGACCCCACGTCAGGTCGGCACGATGCGGCCGTCGACGATGGTCACGACACGGTCGCAGATGGCCAACGCCGAGGCACCGTGGGCGACCAGCACGACCGTCAACGAACCGCGCAGGCCGGTCAGTGCGCGGGTGATGGCCGCCTCTGACGCGGCGTCCAGCGCGCTGGTTGCCTCATCCAACACCACCACGTCGGGGTCTCCGGCAAGCGCTCGCGCCAGGCACAGCCGTTGCCGCTGCCCCACCGACAGCGCCGAGCCGCCATCGCCAACCGGCGTCTGATACCCCAACGCCCAGCCCGCCACGTCGTCGGCCACAGCCGCCAGCCGGCAGGCCCGCTGGACGGCGGCATCGTCGACGTGACGGAACCAGCGCACGTTGTCGGCAACGGTGCCGGCCATCATGAGCGGTTGCTGTGGCACGAATGCGACACGGCCGGCCCACGACTGCGCGGTGCACATGTGCGCGTCGATGCCGTTGACGAACAACGCTCCCGCCGATGGGGCGCGCAGCCTCACCAGCACCTCCAACAGCGTCGACTTCCCGGCACCCGACGGACCGGTGATCCCGACGACCTCGTTGCGATGCACGGTCAGGTCGATCGGGCCCAACCGGTGCCGGCCCGATGCCCGCTCGACCACCACACCGCGTGCCTCGATGGACGTGACAGCCGGCGTCTTCATGGTGCCGTCGGGGGCGGCCGCGCCATCGAGATCTGCCTCGACGTTCAGCAACTGCTGCAGGTAGCCGCGCTGCGCATCGCATGTCTGCACGGCCTGCTGCACGCCCTGTGCATACGACATCGATCGCAGTGCCAACAACGCAACGGCGCCGATCGAGCTGAGGTCGTGCAGATCGCTGGCGGCCAGCACCGCGATCGAGATCAGCACCGCAACCGACACCACCGTCTGGAACAGCACGGGCGACAACAGCGCCAGGGTTCGGCCACGTCGGTAGGCGACCACCTGATGATCGCTGGCCGCAGCGAATTGCTGCTGCACGGCGTCGCCGGCATCGAACGCCTTGGTGACCATGTCGGTCGCGGCGATGCGGGCGATGTCCACTGCAAGGTCGCGAGCCAAGGTCGCCTCGACCTCGCCGGTGTGCCTGGCCCGGCGCGACACCGGACGCATGGCCAGCGCGGCGGCGACACCCAGCACCAGCACCGCGGCTGCGGCGGCCGGCTGCAGCGCCAGCGCTACTGCCGTCAAGACCACCAGGCCGATCGCCGCTGTCAACCCCGACGACCAGACCAGCGCGTTGGCGCCCGCCACCTGTGTGTTGCTGGCGGCGATCTGCTGCAGGGTGCCGATGTCCACCGACGAGCTGTGCGGCCACGCAGCGCGGACGAACCGCCCGACGACCAGCGTGCGATGCCGGTGCACGACTCGTGCGGCCAACGTGCCGCTGCGTCGCGCCCCCCAGCCACCCAGCAGCAGTCGCGCCGCGGTGGCCAACAGGGCGACCACCAGCACTGTACCGGTGCCCCAGTGGGCCCCCAGAAAACCGATCGAGGTCTCGTCGCGGGTCAGTGCCACGGCAAGCGCTGAGATGCCCACCAGCGTTGCTGCATCGGCCAGGCCGGCCGCGACCGATACTGCCGCGACTTCGACCAGCATCCGTCGTTCGTCACGGGTCGTCAGTTGTTGCAGCAACGACCAGCGGCTCGTCGAACGGGGCATACCTTTGCCGCCTCGCCGAATCAGGATTCGAGGGCGCGGTGGGCCACGGCCAACTCGGCGACGTCGCGCATGATCACTGCCATCTCGAAGTCTTTCGGGGTGTACACCCGCGTGACGCCATTGGCCAGCAACCAGGCCCGGTCGCCCTCGGGAATGATGCCGCCGACGACCAGCGGCGCGTCCACGCCCATCTCGCGCAACCGGGCCACGATGTCGGGCACCAGCGCCAGGTGCGAGCCCGACAGGATGGACAACCCGATCACGTCGGGGTCTTCGTCGCGGGCCGATGCGGCGATCTGCTCGGTCGTCAGGCGGATGCCCGAGTACACCACCTCCATTCCGGCATCGCGCGCGGCGACGGCGATCTGTTCGGCCCCGTTCGAGTGCCCGTCCAGACCGGGCTTGGCAACCAGGAACTTCGGTGGGCCGCCGACGATCTGCTTCACGAACGCGGCGACGTTCGCCAGTTCGCCGCCACGACGGCCGACCGCAGCCGACACTCCGGTGGGCGCCCGGTACTCGCCGAAGATCTCGCGCAGTGTTGCCGCCCACTCGCCGGTGGTGCCGCCAGCCTTGGCCAGGGCGATGGATGGCGGCATCAGATTGTCGCCGCCCTGCGCAGCGCGACGCAGTTCGGCCAGAGCGGCGTCGACATCGCTCTGGCCACGCACGGCCCGCCACGCCTGCACATCGGCGACCAACTCGGCCTCGGTGGCCGGGTCGACGGTCATGATGTTGTCGGCCCCACCCAACGGCGACTCGGCGGTGTCGCGATATGAGTTGACGCCCACCACGGTCTGCTCGCCGGCCTCGATGCGCCGGGTGCGGTCTGACATCGACCGAACCAGCCGGCCCTTCAGTTCATCGACGGCGTGGAATGCGCCGCCACGATCCAGCACATCCTGCAGTTCGACCCACGCGGCATCGCGCAGTTCGGTCGTCTTCGCCTCGATGACGACCGACCCGTCGAAGATGTCGTCGTACTCCAGCAGATCGGTCTCGAATGCAAGCACTTGTTGCATTCGCAACGACCACTGTTGATCCCATGGCCGTGGCAGGCCGAGCGCCTCGTTCCACGCCGGCAACTGCACACTTCGCGCCCGCGCGTTCTTCGACATGGTCACGGCCAACATCTCGAGAACGATGCGCTGCACGTTGTTCTCGGGTTGGGCCTCGGTCAGGCCCAGGCTGTTCACTTGCACGCCATACCGGAACCGGCGCGCCTTCGGATCGGCCACGCCGTAGCGCTGCAGGCCGATGCGATCCCACAGTTCGGTGAAGGCACGCAGCTTGCAGATCTCTTCGATGAACCGGATGCCGGCGTTCACGAAGAACGAGATCGAGGCGAACACCTGGGCGAACTGGTCGGGTTGCACCTGACCGCTGTCGCGCACTGCGTCCAACACGTCGATGGCTGTCGCCAGCGAGAACGCGATCTCTTGCACCGGGGTGGCGCCCGCCTCTTGCAGGTGGTACGAGCACACGTTCATGGGATTCCACTTCGGCGCGTGATTCGCGCACCACGCCACCATGTCGACGATCAGTCGCTTCGACGGATCGGGCGGGAAGATGTACGTGCCCCTGGACAGGTACTCCTTCACGATGTCGTTCTGCGTGGTGCCGCGCAGCGCCTTTGACGGTGTGTCGTGTTCGTCGGCGTTGGCCACGTACAGGGCCAACAGCCAGGCGGCGGTGGCGTTGATGGTCATCGATGTGTTCATGGTGCCGGGCGGAATGCCGTCCAGCAGCGTGCGCATGTGACCCAGGTGGGCGACGGGCACACCGACCTTGCCGACCTCACCGCGCGCCATGATCGAATCGGGGTCGTACCCGGTCTGGGTGGGCAGGTCGAAGGCGATCGACA
>JANNFQ010000721.1:0-18763 GCA_031380045.1 Acidimicrobiaceae bacterium | reverse complement strand
CGCTCCGTCTCGAGTACGGCCGAGCATTGTGCGTCTGGAACGATGCTGGGTGGGGCCGGCTCGTTGCCGAGGGAAAGCAGAGTGGCCACTTCGATGATCGGCTGGTCGCCGCACTCGGGCAAATGGTTGCCGAGTGGGCGCCCGAGCCGACGCCCACCTGGGTCACCTACGTGCCATCGCTCCGCCATCCTGATCTGGTGCCCGACCTCGCGACACGATTCGCTGATGCGATGAGGCTGCCCGTGGTGCCGCTGGTCGAGAAGGTCCACGAGACGCAACCCCAGAAGGGCCAACAGAACAGCTCGCACCAGGAGATGAATGTCCGTGGTGCCTTCGCACTTGTCGGAGTTCCAATGCGTGAGCCCTGTTTCCTCATCGACGACATGGTCGATTCCAGATGGACGCTGGTGGAGATCGGGGAGTTGCTCCGTAGCAGCGGCTCGGGCCCTGTGTGCCCCCTTGCTCTTGGTTCGCTGCAGGGGCGAGACTCGTGACCGTGACCGACACTTCCCTGGCCGCGCTGTTGCTCACGAATCGCATCGTCGACGTCGGCGAGAAGCCGCTCTCGGCCAGCGAATTCTGGGCACTCTGCCTCGCTGTGAACGATCCGTCGCTGCTCGCTGGGATGTCGGCCGAGGACATCGCCCAGAAGGTCTCGATCCCGCTGGCCGATGCCGAGCGCTACGCGGCGCTGCTCGCTGCAGGAACCGCCTTCGCGTTCGAACGCGAACGTCTCGAGGAAGAGGGTGTACGACTGATCTCCGCCCTCGACGATGCGTTTCCCGCGCGGCTACGCCATCGTCTTCGTGACGCCTGTCCGGCGTTCTTGCTCGTGGGCGGTCCTCGAGAGTTCCTCGAGCTCGGTGCCATCGGGGTGGTCGGTTCACGCGATGCGTCGGCTGACGCGCTCGAGGTGGCGGCGTCAACAGCAACGGTGGCCTCGACGAGTGGAAAGTCCGTCGTCAGTGGCCTGGCACGGGGCATCGATCAAGCGGCCATGTCAGCGGCTCTCGAAGCAGCAGTACCAGTCCTCGGCGTGCCGACCGAAGGTATTCGAGTGGCGGCGCGGAACGCGGAGGTCAGGAACCGCGTGCATGCCGGCGAGTTGTGCATCGCCAGTCCGTACGGGCCATCCATGCGTTTCACCGCCGGCAACGCGATGGGTCGGAACAAGATCATCTACGCGCTGGCAGACGTGACGCTCGTGGTGTGTTCCGACTCGGGGTCTGGCGGAACTTGGGAGGGTGCGCGAGAGTCGATGCGTCGCAGGTTTGGGCGAGTCGCCGTGTGGACAGGTGCGGGCGCAGGCCCAGGCAACGACAAGCTGGTCCAGTTCGGCGGCGTGGCCATCAGTGAAGTCGGGGCAGTTCTCGATGTCGATCCGGTCGATTCGACAGCTGTCCCCCCGAAGCAACCATCGCTGTTCGACTGACAGTTGCGAGATTTGGGGAGACGACATGGCTGAGGGGCGCAGCATCGCCGACTGGGTACCCCACGGGCTGGCCGTTGCCGATGCGCTCGGCATCGACCGCTTCGTCACCGTCGGCATCTCCACCGGCGGCGCATACGCACTGGCGCTGGCACGCCGACCTCGCGTTGTTCGCAGATCCCACGTGGCTGATGGCGATGATGGAAGGTGCCAGCGCCCTGTTCGCCTTCGGCGTACAGGGCTACACCGACGACCGCATCGCCGATGGCGTCGGCCGGGGCAGCTTCGACGTCTCGACCATTCGCTGCCCGGTCGAGGTGCTGCACGGCGGCGCGGACACCATCGTGCCCGTGGCCCACGCCCACGCCCACCACACCGCATCCATGGTGCCGGGGGCCACGCTGCACATCGTGAACCCCTCGCCCACCTCAGCATCGTCAGCGAACTACCGGCCGCCGTCGGCCGAGTCACGTCTGTCGGAAAGAGGTGACGCGACCGGACACCCCCGGCCTGGGCGGCGTGGCCGTTGTCGGAGAGAGGTGAACGCGATGGACACCCCCGACCCGGGCAACGCCCGGCGAACCCACGGCTATGCCGCTGCCTGGCGCGACACCTACGGACCACCCCCTCCCAACAGAACGGCCACGCAGGAACAAAGATGGATGGGCGAGGAGGCGGGCGGATTCCTCCTCGCCCACATCGGGCGACGTTCGGGTGGACGTCGGCGGCTTACGTGCAGGTCGCCAGATCGAGGCGGCGCATCGGTGTGGTGGCGGCACACGTCGGCTGTGGCAGCACACGAATGAGGCCCCACATGCCGGCCTCGGTGAATGCCCGGCGGTTGTCGCCGTAGAAGAAGTCGCCGACCTGATGGGCTCGCCCTCCCGCACCGCCGATGATGTGCGCATCCAAGCTGACGTATGCAGCCAGACCCTGTGCGGCGACCTCTTGCGAGCCGGGCATGTATGGATCTCGCGGCCAACTCAGCCCGCCCGCACGGAACACGTGCGCCTGCTCGGAACCTGGGGTGCCGATCACGTGGATCTTCAACGGGTCACCTGCGTACGCCTGGATCATGAGCGTGCTGGGTGTCCCGCTGAAGTCGTCGGTGCGAGTGCCCGCGTTCTTGTAGTTGACCGTGGTGGTCTTGCTGACTGCCTTCGGGTACGGCATGAAGTCACCACCGATCTGAACGTCGTCGTCCTGCAGCATCAGCGTGGCGTCGCGATACCCGGGCTTGCCGGGTACGTGCACGTCGACCAGTGCTCCTGTGGTGACCGCAACGCCGGTCTTCGGGTTGGTAAACGTGGCACCGGGCTCGGCCACCACGATTGCTCCGTACAGACCGACCTTCGCCGAATCTTCGCCGCCGTAGTCGGTGAACACCGCCGATTCGATGGACGCGTCGTTGGCCCACAGCTTGTACACCTGTGTCTTGCCAGGAGCCACGGTCTGCTCGGAGTTGTAGCCGATGTTGATGCCCGACGAAGCCGCCGACTTCACCAGTTCGCTGGTGCTGAAGCTGGCCCGCACGTCACGCTCGTTCTTGAACGTGACCGTGATGCAATCTCCGGCATCCACGTGCATGACCAACGGCTCGGCGAGGCCCTTCTTCTTGGCATTCGCCGAATTCGACGTCAGCGTGTAGCCGGCGCGAATACCGCGGCCCGATCCGGGCGGTGAATTCGACGACGGCAGGTTCACCGCACTGATCGCGAACGCCTTGTTCGGTGCGCCGGCCGGGCACGGGTTGCCGGGGTTGACGGTGACCGGTGGTCGAAGGCCGGTGGGCGTCGGCTCGATGTACGGCGACGACGGCGCAGCGTGATCGGACAACGCTTTCAGGCCGGAGATCTGCCCAGGCAGGACGCGCATGATGCCCCACGCTCCCTGACGGAATCGTCTGGCGACACCGTTGTGATACAGGTAGTCGCCTGGTTGCTGCGCCGGCCCTCCGGCGCCACCGTCCAGGATCAGCGTGAACCGCTCGCTGACGCCCGCGTAGATCGTGTCCGACACGCGGCTGTACATCGTGCCGTCGCTGCCTCGCGATCGTTTCTCGATGTAGAACTGATGACCATCCACGCGCAACGAGTCGATGCTGGGGCCCACGTGAACATCGCGGATCACCACCGGATCGCCTGGATATGCGCGCAATAGAGGGGTCCCTGGATCGCCCCACGACCACGAACTGAATCGCAGTGAGGGGTCCAATCCGCGATCTGCGAACGGCGCGGCATGCAGGTTGAACGTCGAGTCGGTCACCGGGTTCTCGTCCAGCGTCCACAGCACCATCTCGCGGAAGTCGCCGTCGACCAGGCCGGGCGCCAGGGAGTGGTCGGTGTGGATGTCGACCACGGTGCCCGAACGAACCTCGTTGCCGGTCGTCGGGTCGTGGTACGTCGAGCCGCGCGGCTCCACGATGAACATACCGACACCACCATGGCCCCAACCGTGGATGCCATCGACGTGGTCGTGCCAGAAGATGTTGTCCAGCAGGGCGTCGGCGTACCACCGGTACCGAACGAACTCGATGCCCGCACCTTCGTCGGCCGCGTGTGCGAATTCGAGCTCGCGGTCGAGCGTAATCGTATTGGTCAGCGGATCGATCGCGGTGATCGTCGCTGCCTCGATCGACTCGGTCGCCAGGCCGATGCCGAAGGCAACTCCAACGCGATACTTCGGATCCAAACGATTCACCTGGACCGTGGTGGCGCCCACATCGCTGGGCGCAGCGAGGCGCGTGTCTTCGATTGTGTACGGCCTGATCGAGTGCTCGAAGTTGAACCCTGCCGATGTGCCGTCGCTGCCCTGCGGATCGAACTGCACATGGTGGATGTGCATCTCGACTTTCGCGTAGCCGCCGAAGGTTCCCTCGTCGGTCTCCTCCGACGACAACGTGACCGCCACGCAGTCGCCCACGTTGGCACGAATCGCCAACGGTTCCTTGCGCAATGTGCCCGCCAGCATCGCCTGCTTGTTCTCGCTCAGCGTGAACAGCATGCCCAGCGGATCGGAGACGCGTGGGGTCACGTCGACCACCACGGGTACGGCGACGATGTTGAACTTCTTCACGGGCGCGTTCGCGGGGCACAGCCCGTCAGGCCTGGCGGCCCACGGGTTCACCCGGGATGGGTCGGGTGTTCGATCACCTGTTTCGCCGAGGTACGGCGCGCCCGAGTGGAGGTTCGCAGTGAAGGGTGGTCTTCGATCGATGCGAGGTCTGAGCAGCGGGTACGCAGGTCGACCGTTCACCGGGTCGAACAGGATCACTGGGCGCGAACCCATGTATTGATCGCCAGCGCGCGAACCCGGATGGCCGGGCACGCCACTGGTGAAGTTGGGCGTCTGAGCAGTGGTCGGCCCTGGTTCGCCCAGGTACACCGGCAGGCCGGTCGATGTGTCGACTGTCCAGTTCCAGACGCTGGCATCTTGATCGCCGATCGGTACGCCGGCCGGCGGCAGCTGCGGCGTGATCCACGCCGCCAGGTTCTCGGCGGTCAGCACCGTGCCATCGGGCATCGTGCGCCCGATCAGCTCGGCCGAGCTGACACCGGCTTCCTTGGGCATGCGGTCGGGCAACGGCGCCAAACCCACCTGCAACGTGTCGAACACGCGCCACAGACCCCACATGCCCGACGGGTAGTGCTCGGCGATGTGGCAGTGGAACAGGAAGTCGCCGGCCGCTTGCTGCACACCGCCGGCACCGCCTTCGATCTCGGCATTGAAGTGCTCGCCGGGCCCGGTGTTCACGGCATCGACGCGGTCCGACATCGATGTCTCGACCGGATGCTTCTTCAGACCGACGTCGGCGTACTGGTTGGTGTTGTCGGCCTCGGGGTTCAGCCGCCAGCGATCGCCGCCACCGTGCAGGTGATACACGTGGAAGACCTCGGCACCGCCGTGCACGACGCGGAACTTCGTCGGATCGCCCACGTACCCCTGCGGGATGATGGTGGCTGGGTCGCCGAAGGTCGTCGAGCTGTAGGCGTGCGACTTCTCGTGCGGAAGTGCCAGCAGCCGGTTCATGAACGGCTCGGAGCGGTAGTTCAAGCCACGGCCGCCAGGGCGGTAGGCCTCGGTCACTGGGTCGACCAGCTTCAGTTCCTGGTTGTTCTTGTCGAACACCAGCTCGCTCTCGTTGCCGATCTCGTGCAGGATCTTCACGTTCTCACGGAACGACGGGGCGTCCGGCGGCACGATCACCGCTTCCCAACCCGACTGGATGGGTTGCAGGTCTACGGGCGACAGCCACGCCGAGCCCTTCGGCTGCACCGACAGCACGCCGAACAGACCGTGATCGATGCCAGAGCGGTGGCCCGCACCGGGGCTGAGGTAGTGAGCCCCCTCGAGCGCTGGATCATCAGGGACGAAGTAGCGGTACGTGCCGCTGGCGTTCGTGGCAAGTTCGCCGCTGATGTTCGCGCCCACCTTGTCGCCGGCGCGGTCGTAGGGCAGTCCGTCGATCTGCACGCCGTAGTTGCCGCCCGTGGCGTTGTTGGTGACGTTCAGCACCACGCAGTCGCCCTCATTGGCGCGGATCACCAATGGTTGGATCGGATCGTCGCGCAGCCCCAGCGACACATCTCGGCTTGCTTCCTGCGCGCGAATCGCGGGGATGGCCGAGGCGAGCGCGTACATCTTGCCCTTGGGGTCGTTGTCGCCGTACTTGTTCAGCGTGATCCGCACGTCGATCATGCGCACGTCGTAGGTGCGCACCGGTGCACTCGCGGGACACACCGACGGAACGGGGTCGGCCGACGCGCGCGACGGAATCGCGATGAGGCCCAGCAACATCAGCAGCGCGATCGGCGGTGCGATCCGTTCAGCGCGTCGCGTGGGCGCAAAGTACTTCACCAACGCGGCCATGCCCGCCATCGCCGCTACCACGATGAGTGCGACCGGCAGGTCCAACAAGAACTCCGACAGCATCGACTTTGGAATGCTGGGTGCAGCACTGGCGTGCTCGGTATGAGCTCGACCGAACAGTTGCCCGTGGAACGGCACGCCGATCGAGATCGCCACCGCGATCGACATGCCGCATGCGACGATCCATCGCCGTGTGCCGCCCCGGCCGTCGACCAGGAATCGGGCCACGAGGACGCCCAGCAACACCAGCCCGAGCGACATCGTCGAGTCGCGCAACCAGTGCGCAGCGAAGCCGATCTGGTGTGCCTCGCGGACTCCTGCCCTGAAGTGGGCCATGTGCGTCCACAGACCGATCGTGTATGCGGCGACGCCGGTCAGCGCAATCGCGCGACGATCGATGCGGAGTGCTGAATGGGCACGTGCGCCGGGATTCGGCCGAATGGTGTGCATGGTGTTCCCTCGCGTTGTGTGCTCGCCCGCTGGCGGAGGGGGACCGGCGCTGTGCCGGCAGTGATGTGGATGTGTTGTGGGTTCGTTGAGTGCTGTCTTGGTGGGGGGATCCGGTGTTGTCGCCTCGACGATTCAGCCGGTCGCGTGGTGATCGTCGGTGGGGGTGACGGCGCAGCCGCTGTCGGATGGCAGGGGTCGGCCGGAGCCGCTGTCGACCACACAGCCGACAGCGCCCAGATCGATGAGCAACTCGGCCTTGGTGGACGGGTCGATGAAGCGGACCGTGAACGGTCGTGCATCGGTGGTGGTGACGAAGTCCAGCAGTACGTCGATGGCTGCATCGGGTTGCAGTTCGCCCGGCAGCTGCGGTGCCTTGGTCAGCGGGATTGCGGCGCCCTTGCCGTCGATCAGTTCGAACTGGTCGGGCGAGTAGGTCAGCACCTTGCCGGAGAGGTTGGTGATGACGGCGCCGACCTGCACCTCGATGGTGCCGGCCTGCACCAACCCGGGCACCGAGTGCGCGCCCTTCACGTCGGTCTCGGACAGACCGCTGATCGCCTGAGCGTGCTCGACGGCGATCACGCCGAAACTGGTGTCGACACTTTGGCCGACCTGGAACGGATGTGCGATGGCGTCGACCGACGAGGCCAGCGGATCGTTGCCGCGCAGCATGTCGATGCCCAGGAAGATCCCGCCTGCGCACGCAACCGTCAGCAGCGCAGTCGATACGACTGCACTGTAACGACGCGTCGTCCTTGCGCGCCCACGAACAAGGGTGGCAGCACCCGCTCCGCCCACAGCTTTCTCCTCCCGAAACGGGCCTCCAGGCCGCATTGCGGCGGCCCAGACCCGATTCAACCCGCAGCGTGGCAGTTTCCTGGGTTGCGAACAATCGGCCGTTGGTCGCTACCAGACTGCGACCTCCGAAGTCTCTGGAATTCATCAAGGTCGTAGGTCCAGTCCCGCCTCGCACGGGGACCAAAGGGTTGGATCTGGCCGCCTGGACGCTCGGTGGGGTTTGCATCTCATTTGGTACCATGAATGCCTTCACCAAGTGGAGGTCTGTTATGGCCGGAGTTCAGGAATATCTCGTCTCGTCATCTGGGCAGATGTCGTTGCCGGCACCGGCGCGTCGCCGGTGGGGTCTCGCCAACGGTGGGCGCGTCGATGTCGTCGATCTCGGCTTCGCCGTGATCACGCTGCCAGCCGGGTCTGCGGCGCACCTCCTGTCAGATCTCTTGAGTCGCGAAGTTCACGCCACTGCGGTCGTGGCGATGAGCGATGACGTCGATCTCGCCACCACATGAGCTTCGTGGTCCTCGACGACCATCTGCTGCGCGACCTGTTGGCCGACGAGTCGACCATCGAGATTCGTCGATTGCTGCGTCGGCGCACACCTGCGACCACGAACCTTTACTACCTCCGATTGTGCAAGAGCGTCGTGTCGGCGCGCGGCGGCCAACTCACCAGGTTGTTCAGCGACGACCAACGGCGCGCGTTGGGCCGTGCTCTGGTCACGTTGCCGGCCCACATTCAGGTACTACCGATGCGCGACCTCGCGTATCGAATGACCGAGATCGCGCAGGACCATCTGCTTTCAGCACTGGGTGCGGAGGCGGTGTCGGCGGCCGAGCACTTGGACGCTCCGTTGTGTGTCTGGGGCGGCGACGATGGCCCGCACATTCGAGCCGCAGCAGCCGCGATGGGCGTGGGCTACCGGACCATCGAGCGCTGACTCGCGTCCAGGACGGTGGCTCTGGAGGGGTGGTCGGCGCCTGCCGTGTTTTTCGCCGCCGCCACGGCAGGCGCCTGAGGTGAAGGTACGCGAATACGTCTCACAAGGCGATGGGTCGAACGACCCATTCGTACGCTTCGTTCGACCGCGCCTACTGCGGTTTGGTGCGCCAGCCGCGCTCGAACGGCAACCGCCATGCGTGTGGCGCGATCAACTGGTGGATCGCATTCGGTCCCCACGATCCAGGCGCGTACGCGCGCACCGGTGGTGGTGATTCCAGCAGGGGAGCGGACAGTTCCCACAGCCGCTCGATGCCTTCGGCTGTGGTGAACAACGTGTGGTCGCCGCTCATCGCGTCATGGATCAAACGCTCGTAGGCCTCCAGCACATCTCGCTCGCGGCCTGTCTCGTGCAGTGCGAACTGCAAACTCAACTTGTCCAGCTTCATGCCGGGCCCCGGCCGCTTGCCGTAGAACGACAACGACAACTTCGACGCATCGGCGAGATCGAAGGTCAAGTGATCGGGCCCGTGCTGACCGATGCCTGAACCCGCGGGAAACATGCTCTTCGGTGGTTCGCGGAACGCGATCGAGATGATGCGTGCACCCTCGGCCATGCGCTTGCCCGTGCGAAGGAAGAACGGCACGCCCGCCCATCGCCAGTTGTCGATCGCACAACGCAACGCAATGAACGTGTCGGTCTCGCTGTCGTGGGCGACGCCCGGTGAATCTCGGTACCCGATATACTGACCGCGCACCACGTGCTGTGGCTCGATCGGCAGCATCGAGCGGAACACCTTGTTCTTCTCCTCGCTGATCGCTCGCGGCTCCAGCGCGGTCGGCGGTTCCATCGCCATGAACGCCAACACCTGGAACAGGTGCGTCACCACCATGTCCTTGTAGGCACCTGTCGCCTCGTAGAACCCGATGCGATCTTCCAGTGACAGGGCTTCGGGCACGTCGATCTGCACGTGGTCGATGTGGTCGCGATTCCAGATCGGCTCGAACAAACCGTTGGCGAAGCGGAAGGCGAGGATGTTCTGCGCCGCCTCTTTCCCCAAGAAGTGGTCGATGCGATAGATCTGGTCCTCGCTGAAGGTCTCGTGCAGCGACGCATTCAGCTTGCGTGCCGAGGCCAGGTCAACACCGAACGGCTTCTCCATGATGATGCGCGACCGCTCGACCAATCTCGCTTCGGCAAGGGTGTTCACCACCACGCGGGCGGCCGACGGCGGCACGCTGAGGTAGTGCAGTCGGCGAACTTCGCCGCCCAGTTCGACCTCGGCATCGGCGACGGCTGCGGCCAGACCGACCGCTCCCTTTCCCTGCGGCACGTAGTGCAGCCGCCTGGCGAAGGTGGACCATTGTTCGTCCGTGATCGTTCGGCTGCTGAACTCGTCGCACGCCTTGCGAGCGAAGTTGCGGAAACCCTCGTGATCCAGTTCGTCCAACGAAGTTCCCACGATGCGGCACTCGCTGACCAGTCCCGCCAACGACAGGTGCAGCAATCCAGGCAACAGCTTTCGTCGCGACAGATCGCCGGTCGCGCCGAACAACACGATCACGTGTGGCTTCACCGGTGCCATCAGCGACGGCACGATGTCGCTCGGATCGGTGTGCGTGGTGACGTGCTCGGACATGCCCGCACACTACGGGTCGAGCGAAGGGTGGCTGAGCGCCGTCAGACCCAGTCGCCGACTCGTACGAAGCCGAGATTGGTGAACAGTGCCTCGGACGCGGCGTTGCCGTCGGTGATGACCGCGCCCACCTCGGTCACTCCGGCGTCGGCCAGCGATCGCAGCGACGCTTGCACCACGGCCGTTCCCACGCCGCGGCGTTTCGCCGACGCAGTCGTCGCCACCGGATCGATGTAGTTCACCTCGCGCACGATGACCACGAACGACATGGCGATCACACGATCGGCCTCCACCACGACGAACGAATGCTGCGGCAACATCAACTCGAAGTACTCGTCTATCGCATCCAGCGCGTCGTCCTCGGTCTCGTCCTCGTCGTCGACCGAACCTCGGTACGCGGCCAGCAGCACCACGGCCAACTGTTCCCGATCAGTGACGTCCACCAGTCTGGTCTCGTGGGCTGTCTCCGACGTCGGGGCCGATTCGAAGTCGGCCGGCAACGGGCTGAGGCGGTACTCGCTGCGGGTTCGGCTCACGACGGCCGAGCCTAGCGATGCCGGTGCGCGGTGGCCCTCTGTCGCTTCGCCCGGTGGAGAGAGGCACCCCCGCCCCGCCGGCCTCGGCCCTGCCCGGATTGTGTCCGCGATGAAGCCCCGCGATGAGTTCGCAGGCTCAACGACGTCTGCCTTCATGTGTGCGTGAACGACAGAACGGGCACACCGTCCCGACGCCGCGAGAGGAGCACGACATGAGTTTGCCGAACGTTGTATCGCAAGAGGAATGGCTGGCCGCCCGGAAGGAACTTCTGGCCGAGGAAAAGGCGATGACGAAAGCCCGCGATCAACTCTGCACGAAGCGGCGCGAGCTCCCGATGGTGCAGGTCGACAAGGCCTACACGTTCGACGGTCGCGACGGGCAGGTTGGCTTGCTCGACCTGTTCGACGGGCAGCGACAACTGATCGTGCAGCACTTCATGTTCGACCCAAGTTGGGACGAGGGCTGCCAGAGTTGCAGCGCGGCATGCGATGAACTCAGCGACGGGCTGCTCCGCCACTTACGCGCACGCGACACCAACTTCGTCGTCGTGTCGCGCGCTCCGCTGGACAAGGTCGATCGATACAAGGCACAGCGCGGTTGGACGTTTCCGTGGTTCTCCTCGTACGGCAGCGACTTCAACTACGACTACAACGTCACCATCGACACGTCCGTCGCCCCGGCCATGTTCAACTTCCGAGGGGCGGATGAATTGAGACAGGTCGGCATGGAGTGGATGCTGGAGGGCTCGTCCGAACAGCCCGGTTACAGCATGTTCCTGCGCGATGCGAACGACGAAATCTTCCACACCTACTCGGTGTACGCACGCGGCACCGAGATGTTGGGCGGCGGATATTATTTCCTTGACCTGACGGTGCTGGGACGGCAAGAAGAGTGGGAAGAGCCGAAGGGCCGCGCCGACAACGCCCGCGCGGCGATGCCGAACTTCTCGACCTGATTCCGAACATCGGCGGCGTCACTCGCCGGTGGCGCCGTCGATGCCTTCGCGTGATGTCGATCATCGACGATCGAGCATGCCGCGTGCATAGCTGGCCTGGCCGGCGTGCTGGATCTCGTCGTCGACCACGCTGATCAGCCGCACGCCCAACGTGACCGGCGGATCCCATCGTTTGTCGACGATGCGGTCCAGTTCGGCCTCGGTGACGCTGCCGATGAACGCCTTGGTCCGCGCGGTGACGGCGTCGAAGTAGTCGATCACCACCTGAGCGCTCTCAGGTCTGATCGTCACCACATCACTCGCCGAGTGGCCGTACCCGGTGTTGTCGGGATCGGGTTCGACACCGAAGCGCTGCGGCCAATCACCCAGCACCCACACCTGATCCTGGCCCAGCAGTTCCGAGACGTGATGGTCCTGTACGCGGGTCAGGTGCCACACCAGCCAGCCGATGGTGTTGGCGCCGTCGGCGGGGGGAGTGCGCAGGGCTTCGGCGTCCAGGCCATCGACGGCCTCGTGGACATGTTCGTCCACCCGTCCGAACAGATCGGCCAGCAGTTCGTTCAGATCCATGTGGAAATCCTCCCACTTCGCGGGGCCGGGTCAACCCCGTCACACCCCCGCCGTAACCTGGGCGCATGGCTGATCATCCGGTGCTCCAGCGGTTCTCGCCCGCCGTTCGCGCCTGGTTCGCCACGTCGTTCCCTGTGCCCACACCTCCCCAGGTGCAGGGATGGCCGCACATCATCGATGGCGAGCACACGCTCATCTGTGCACCTACCGGCAGCGGCAAGACGCTCACTGCCTTCCTCGCCTCCATCGACCGTTTGTGCACCCCGCACGTGCACGGTCCGCCACCCGACCCCAAGCAACGAACTCGCGTGCTGTACATCTCGCCGCTCCGCGCCCTCGCCTTCGACGTCGAGAAGAACCTGCGTGCGCCCATGATGGGAATCGCGTTGGCGGCCGAGCGGCTGGGCGAGCCGTTCGTCGAGCCCTACGTGGCCATGCGCACCGGCGACACCTCGGCCAAAGACCGGCAGAAACTCATCCGCAAACCGCCCGACTTGCTGATCACCACGCCCGAAAGCCTGTATCTCATGCTCACGTCGTCGGCGCGCGACACGCTGGTGAACGTCGAGACGGTCATCATCGACGAGATCCACGCGCTGGCGCCCACCAAGCGCGGGGCGCACCTCATGCTGTCGCTGGAACGGCTCGAGCAGATCACCAAGAACCCGCCGCAACGCATCGGTCTGTCGGCAACGCAGCGCCCGTTGGAAGAGGTCGCTCACTTCCTGGGGGGTCACGCCGACGACAGTTCTCTGCGCCCCGTCACCATCGTCGACTCGGGCATTCGCAAGCCGCTGCTCATCGACGTCGTCATCCCGGTCGAAGACATGGGCGACCTGGGCCAGCCGGTCACCGAACTGCGCAGTGGGCCGGCCACGGCGGCACTCAGCCCGCAGCGCAGCAGCATCTGGCCCAGCATCTATCCGCGCATTCTCGCCCAAATTCTCGAGCACCGAACCACCATCATCTTCACCAACGCGCGCCGCCAGGCCGAACGTCTGGCTGCGAAGTTGAACGAGCTCGCAGCAGATCAGGGCATCGTCGACGACGTCGGCAACCCCATCGAGTTGGTCAAGGCGCACCACGGCTCGCTGGCCCGCGAACAGCGCGTCGTCATCGAGGACGAACTGAAGCGCGGGGTGCTGCGCGGCATCGTCGCCACGTCCAGCCTCGAGCTCGGCATCGACATGGGCGCCGTCGATCTGGTCATCCAGGTCGAGTCGCCCGGCGCTGTCAGCCGTGGGCTGCAACGCATTGGTCGCGCAGGGCACTCGGTCGGCGAACCCAGCAAGGGCACCCTGTATCCCAAGCACCGGGGTGACCTGCTCGAGGCCGCGGTCGTCGTGCGACGCATGATCGATGGCCAGATCGAATCCACTCACTTCCTGCGCAACCCGCTCGATGTCCTCGCCCAGCAGATCGTTGCCCACGTCGCCATCAGCGGCGACACTACGGTCGCCGAGCTCAGCCGGTTGGTGCGCCGTTGCGCCAGTTTCGCCGAGATCAGCGACGAACTGCTGGTCAACGTGCTCGACCTCCTGGCCGGCCGCTATCCCAGCGAAGAGTTCAGCGAGCTGCGCCCGCGCATCGTGTGGGACCGGGTCAACGATGTCATCCGCGCCCGCGACGGCAGTCGTCGCCTGGCCGTCACCAGTGGCGGCACCATTCCCGATCGCGGTCTGTTCGGGGTGTTCCTGCCCGACGGCAGTCGCGTCGGCGAGCTGGACGAAGAGATGGTGTACGAAAGCCGGCCGGGCGAAACCTTCGTCCTCGGCGCGTCCACGTGGCGCATCGAAGACATCACCTTCGAACGCGTCATCGTCACCCCCGCACCTGGGCAACCGGGCAAGATGCCGTTCTGGCACGGCGACCGGCCCGGCCGCCCGCTCGAGCTCGGTCGGGCCCTGGGCGCCTTCCAACGCGAGATCAGGGCACTCGAACCCAATGCCGCGCTGCAGTCGCTGGCCGACGACTACCTGCTCGACGCCATGGCCGCCAACAACGTCATCATGTATCTCGACGAGCAGACCGAGGCCACCGGCGTGCTGCCCGACGACCGCACCGTGGTGGTCGAGCGGTTCCGCGACGAGATCGGCGACTGGCGCATCTGCATCCTCAGCCCGTTCGGCACCCCGGTACACGCGCCGTGGGCAATGGCCATCGAACGGCGGCTGATCGACCGCTACGACATTCCGGTCGAGACCATGTGGGGTGACGACGGCATCGTGCTGCGGCTCCCCGAGGCTGCAGACGAGATGCCGCTCGACGACCTCATCATCGATCCCGACGATGTCGACGAACTGGTGCTCACCTCGTTGCCGCAGACATCGCTGTTCTCGGCTCGCTTCCGTGAATGCGCCGCCCGCGCCCTGCTGCTGCCACGCCGACGACCCGACCGACGCACTCCGCTGTGGCAGCAGCGCCAACGCGCCGCCGATCTGCTGGCGGTCGCGGCCAAGTACCCCAGCTTCCCCATCCTGCTCGAGACGTCACGCGAATGCGTGCAAGACGTGTTCGATCTGCCGGCGTTGCGCGAAGTGCTGGGCCAGCTGCGCAGTCGTGCCATTCGTGTGGTCAGCGTCGATACCCCCAAGGCGTCGCCGTTCGCGCAAAGCCTGCTGTTCAACTGGATCGCCGCGTACATGTACGAGGGCGACGCGCCGCTGGCCGAACGTCGGGCAGCAGCGCTGGCATTGGATCGCGATCTCCTGCGCGATCTGTTGGGCGCCGAAGAGCTGCGCGAGTTGCTCGACCCGGGTGTCCTGGCCGACCTCGAACTGGAACTGCAGTGCCTTGCCGAGGGTCGGCGAGCGCGTCGTGCCGACGAGTTGCACGACGTGTTCCGCAAGGTGGGCGACCTCACCCTGGCCGAGGTCGATCTGCGGTGCGAGGGGCAGGTCTCGGGCGAATGGTTGGCCCAACTGGTGCACGAGCGTCGGGTGGTCGAACTGGGTGTGGCCGACGAGCAGCGATACATCGCCGCCGACGATGCCGCCAAGTATCGCGATGCACTGGGTTGCTCGCTGCCCCTCGGCCTGCCTCGTGCGTTCACCGAGCCGGTGCCGCTGCCCCTCGAATCGCTCATTGCCCGGTATGCACGCACGCACGCGCCGTTCGTCGCCGACGACGTCGCTCGCCGGCTGGGTCTTCCGGGCACGCGGACTGCCGGCGCGCTGGCCGCACTCGAAGCCGACGACCGCGTCGTGCGCGGCGAGTTCCGGCCCGACGGTGTCAGCCGCGAGTGGTGCGACGTCGATGTGTTGCGTCAGCTGCGCCGGCGATCGTTGGCGGCGTTGCGCCGCGAGGTCGAGCCCGTCGAGACCGATGCCTATGCCCGATTCCTCACGTCATGGCACAGCATGCCCAGCGAACGTCGTGGCCTCGAGGCGTTGGTCGAGTCGCTGGGCATGCTGCAGGGCGCCGCCCTGGTGGCTAGCGCACTCGAAGCCGATGTGCTGCCCTTGCGTGTGCGCGGCTACCGATCCACCGATCTCGACGAGCTGTGCACCTCGGGCGAGTTGGTCTGGGTGGGTGCCGGTTCGATCGGTGCCACCGACGGCCGCGTCCGGTTGTACTTCGCCGATCAACTGCCACTGCTGGCGCCGGCCATCGAGCAGCCCGAGCCTCCAACAGGTGCAGTCCACGACTCCATCCGCGCCGGGTTGGCCGAGCGTGGCGCCAGCTTCTGGGGTCAGGTGCGCATGGCCACGCCCAGCGCCACCGAGGGCGAGACGCTGGCGGCGTTGTGGGATCTGGTGTGGGCCGGCCAGGTCACCAACGATTCACTCGCGCCACTGCGAGCGGTGTTGCACGGCGCCAAGACCAAGGCTCCGGCTCGCAACATGCCGCGCTCACGTCCACGACCGGGTCGGCTGAATCGCATCGGGCCACCGGCAGGTGCGGGTCGCTGGAGCCTGGTCGGCCCATTGTTGCTACCGGCGCCCACCAGCACCGTGGCCGCGCACGCCATGGCGCTGCAGATGATGGAACGGTACGGTGTGGTCACCCGAGAGGCGGTGCTGGCCGAAGGTGTCATCGGTGGATACTCCGGCGTCTACGGGGTGCTGAAGGTGTTGGAAGAACGTGGCCAGGCGCGGCGCGGGTACTTCGTCAGTGGGCTTGGTGCGGCGCAGTTCAGCCTGCCCGGCGCGGTCGACCGGTTGCGCAGCATGCGCGAGACCCCCGATGTCGAACTGCATCCCGACCTCATGCCGCCTCCCTTGGTGCTGGCCGCCACCGATCCGGCGCAGCCCTACGGTGCGTCCATTCCCTGGCCCGAAACCACGGGCCGGCCGGCACGCAGCGCAGGCGCGCTGGTGGTGCTGTCGCTCGGTCAGCCGTTGGTGTGGTTCGACCGGCGATCGCATCATCTGGTCACGTTTCCCCGTGCCCTGCAGCAGACCGAATGGATCGATGCGCTCGCCGCACTGGTGAAAGACGGCCGCGCCCGGGGTATCGAGATTCGCAAGGTGAACGGCGAGCCCGTCTCCCACGCCGGCCCAGTCGCTGCCGTCCTGAAACTGCACGGATTCATCGACAGCTACCGCGGCCTCGCCATCAAAGGCTGACCCGGTTGGGCAGCGTCGTTTGGACAGCGTCGGGAGGTCGCAGCGCTTGGGGTCAGGTCGGCTGTGGGCATTCGGCGCCCTCGATGGGCGTGTGTTGCCCGCAACCTCGGGTGGTGTGCCCCCTGCGGTAGCCGGGTGCGGGCATCAGCAGCCCACGTTGGGCTTGTGCGGCCCGTAAGGGGTGCGGAGATGTGCCCGTCGGGCGGTGTGCCCCTGCGGTGGCCGGGTGTGGGCATCAGCAGCCCATGTTGGGCTTGTGCGGCCCGGAACGGCCACAGGTCGGCTCCGTTCGGCTAGCTCGTGGGCGTGATGGCGCGCAGGCCGGCCCAGGCCAGGTTGGCCACCAGGCGACCGAGGTCGTCGGGGTCGAAGTCTTCGCCGCGCTCGACCAATCGACGTGACACACCCTCGGCCAGCCCCACCAAACCGTGGGCCAGTGTGCGTTGCTTCTCTGGGTCGATATCGACCGCAATGAGCGGTGCGATGGCGGCCGCCGCCTCGTCGGTGATCTTGCGGATCGCCTTGGTAGCGGCAGCGTCGCGGTTGGCCTGCGTGGCGAACAGCAGCAAGAACGCGTCGTGGTCGTCGGCCACCCATCGGAAGTACGCCTGGAATCCCAATTCGGTCTGGGTCTTGCCGTTGGTCGCACCCGCCGTGGCTTTGGCGATTGCCGTGCTCATGCGGTTGCCCACATCGGCGAGCAGCGCCAGGTACAAGTCTTGCTTGGAATCGAAGTGCTGATACAGCACGGGCTTGGTGACCCCAGCGGCCTCGGCCACCTCGTTCATCGAGGTGCCGTGGTAGCCGTTCTTGGCGAACACCTGGACCGCAACCTCGAGAATCTGATCACGCCGTTCACCGGCCGGAAGTCGCGTCTGCATCACAGTTACTAGAGGGTAACTGCCCGGTCAGGAACCGACGAAAAAGGGTTGAGCATCTGCGGCTGCGATTGTCACAGGCCACGCTCGCGGTCGTCGCGCTCTGCCGCCTTCACGGCATAGCCCAACACGATGGCCGGGGCCAGCAAGATCGATCCGACGATCAACATGCCGATGATCAGCGCCGACATGGTGGCGTTGAACCCCAACGCGAATGCCAGCACGAAGGCCACAATCGCCAGCGCGAAGCACAGGTATCCAATGCGGTTGGCAACGAGCGTCCAGTGGGCGATCTGCTGGCGCCGAGCGCGGATGGGGTCTGGCGAGCTGGGCGGCATACAGTCGGCTCATGGTACGTGTGGAGTGGCGCGATCGCGTCGTCATCGTCACGATCGACCGGCCGCAGCGTCGCAATGCCGTCGATCACGCGACGCTGCTTGCCTTGGCCGACGCGCAACGCGAGGCGGCTGCCGGCGCAGCGCGAGTCCTGGTCTTGACCGGTGCCCCGCCGGCCTTCTGCGCCGGTGCCGACCTGACGGGCGTCGAAGGTGGAGAGTTCGTGCAAGCGCTGGCCGCTGCGCTGGATGGCTTCACCCGTTTGGGCATCGCCACGATGGCGGCGATCGACGGACCGGCGCTCGGGGCCGGCACCCAATTGGCCATCGCCTGCGACCTGCGCGTGGCCACCGATGCCAGCGTCTTCGGAGTACCGGCGGCGAAGTTGGGTCTGGTGGTCGATCGATGGACCGTCGATCGACTGGCCCGCGAGTTCGGGGCTTCGGTAGCACGGGCCATGTTGCTGAGCGCGCAGACCTACACCGGCGACCAACTGCTGACCATGGGAGCCGTGCACCGAGCGGGCGGCTTGGCCGAGGCGTTGGCGTGGGCCGACGAGCTGGCGCGCCTGGCGCCACTGACCATCGCCGCTCACAAGTTGGCGTTGGAAGGTCTGACCCAGCCGCCCGGGGTGGACGAGTTGTTCGAACTGGCGCGAGTGGCTGCGTGGAACAGCGCCGACGCCGAGGAAGGCCGCACTGCCTTCCTCGAAAAACGTCGCGCCACCTTCGAAGGCCGCTGATTCGCGGGCCGGCGCCACTGAGGCTGATCAGTCGGTGGTGGCGTGGAACAGAGGTTTG
>JANNFQ010000710.1:0-6147 GCA_031380045.1 Acidimicrobiaceae bacterium | reverse complement strand
TGCTCCTACCAACTTTACCGGAGATCTGCCCGAGCACACGGAACCGACCGCGGAGCTCGCTTCAGACACCCGAGTGGAGGAGCGCCCGCACATTTCGTCTCAAGGGCAGCAAGCACCCTGAGACTCGAACGGCTCGTTGTCGCCTTGCGTTCGCCGCCCGTTACCTCTCTCACTAAGCGGCGACGCAGTCGCTTCGACGACCGCTCTGGCTCCTGTGTCGGCGAGGAGACCGCAACGTTGCGATAGTTCTCGAACTCGCCAAAAGCCGAGTTGAGAGCTCGGAAGGAGACAGCTACCCGAAAGTCCGTTAGAAGTTCCGTTAGAAGTCGACGCCGTGAAAGACGAAGCCCTGGCCCGCCATAGTGGCTGACCAGGGCTTCTTTAGTGGCGGGGGCAGGATTTGAACCTGCGACCTTCGGGTTATGAGCCCGACGAGCTACCGAGCTGCTCCACCCCGCGTCGGGTAGGTGCACAACGATAGCTAGGGGGCACCCCGTTCGCAACCGGGCATGTGGAGCGGCGGGGTGTCGGAAAAGTCACCGTGATGGTGTGGAACTCGACTGGCCAAGGGCCTGGGGCTCCCCGATCCGAGAAGGCGCAAGGGTTACGGTTGAGTACACGCACACCGCCGACCAACGGGGCCTCACATGGGATTGTTCAAGAAAAAGCCGACGGTCGATGCAGCTGACATCCTCGTGCTGCACAGCGAGATCGCCGAGCTGAAAGAACGTCTCGAGGCCAGCGAACAGAACAAGGTCGTCCTGGAAGACCGGCTCAGTTCCATCGCCGCGACCACGATGATCCTGTCGAACACGGCGCAGAGCAACACGGCCGAGATCGTCGAGCAGATCGAGAGCATCCACGGCCGCCTCGAGACCAACGACGCGGTCGGCAGCAAGGTCGACGAGCTACACCAGCGCGTCATCGAGGTCGAGTCACGACAGCCGGCCAGCGAATTGCCAGAGGCATCGGATGTGCTGATGAAGTTGGCGGCGCTCTCGGGTCGCATCGAGCAAGTGGCCCAACTTGCAGCTGCACCGGCGCAACCCGACGACGAGTTGGCTGCGCGTCTGGAGCAGCTCAGCAGTAGCGCCGAGACGGTCGAGCAGTTGAACCGACAGTTCGGCACTCTCAGTTCGCGGGTCAACGCCCAGGCCGAGATGGCCGATCAGCTGCGCGCCCTCAGCGAGCGCATCAGCTTGTTGCAGCAACGCAGCGTCGACAACACCGACATCAACGAGCGCATCGAGCAGCTGTCGATGGCAGCGCCGATGACCGACGAGTTGGGCGAACGCGTGGTTGATCTAGCTGCTCGCGTGGCCGCCAGCGAGCAGCTGGCCAACGAGGCGCGCGCCAGGTCAGCCGAATTGGAAAGGAAGCTGGTGCAGGTCAGCGACGAGAGCACCGCCGATCTGCGCGCCCAGCTGGCAGCGCTCGGTGGCCGCATCGAAGCACACGACCTGCTCACTCAGCAATTGACCGAGCTCGAAGGCCGGTTGGCCGCCAGCGAAGACGAGCTGCGCACCACACGCCAGCAGGCAGCCGAGCTGGAACAGCGAGTCGCCGAAGCACCCGGCAGCGAACTCGAGACGCAAATCGCCCAGCGATTGGACGAACGCCTCGACGAACGAATGAGCGAACTGCAGGTGCGCCTGAACGCACAGGACGAGCGCACCTCACAACTGGTCGCCACGGCGCCGGCGGCGGGCGAGCTGACCACAAGGCTGGACGAATTGGCCGCACGTCTGGCCGCCAGCGAGGACGAGTTGCGCAGCGCCGCACAGCGCGCCGCCGCATTGGAGGAGCGTGTGTCGGGCGACCTGACGGCTGACATCGAGAACCGCCTCGGCGACCTGACCGCTCGTGTCGACTCGCACGCCGGTGTCGATGAACGACTCACCCAGATCGACAGCAAGCTCGGCGAACTCGATGCGCGCGATTTGGACGTACGCCGCATCCACGAATTGCTGGACCAACTGCGCGCCAACACACCGTCGAACGACCGCGTCAACGAGCAACTGGCCGAGCTGGGCCAACGGGTGGCCGCCAGCGAGGCCGCGGCGGCAGCCGTTCGCGATCATGCCAACGCGCTCGACGAGCGCTTCGGTCATCTGGACGGTCGCATCGGCGATGTGGACGGCCGGTTGGGCCAGGTGTCCGACCGTGCCAACGAATTGGACCAACTACGCGAACGCATCGACCAGATCAGTGCGTCGTTGCCCGACGCCGGACGCGCCGAATGGGTCGATCAGCAGATCGAGGCACTGTCCTCGCAACTGAACGTGCACGCCAACCTGCCCGATCAGTTGGCTGCGCTGAACACGCGCGTCAGCGAGGTGCACGGCAGGGGCGTCGACGTCGATCGCATCTTCGAACGCCTCGATCAACTCTCCACCAACATGCCGTCCACCGACGCTCTGCACGACGAGATCAACCGTCTGGCCCAACGCATCGCCACCAGCGAGGGCGATGCGCGCTTGGCGCGCGACCAGGCTGCAGCGCTGGAAGAACGACTGGGAAGCATCAGCACCGAGTTGGCCAATCAACTGGGCGAGCTGAGCCTGGAACTGGATCATCTGGCCACGCAGGAGCCGGTCGGCGCGCACGTTGCCGGGGTCACCGACGACGAAGCCGTCGCCGCGCTGAAGGCCAGCCAGGTGAAGCTGGCCACAGAACAGGCGCGCTACGAGATCACCTTCCGCGAAGACCTGGCCGCTCTGGCGGAACAGGTTCGCCAGCTGCGCGGCCGCTCCTGACCCGCTGTTCGAGACCCGCTGTTGCTGACCTGACCGGGCGCTCCTGACCGGACCTCGCCGAATCAGGCTCCGGCCAGCAGATCCAATGCCTGGGTGACCAAGTCGCGAGCCTGGGCGTTCAGCTCGGCGTACTTCACGAAGTCGGGCAACGCCTCGTCGGCTTGCCTGAACAGGTCGTCGGCCTGCGCCAGCAGCTCGGCCGCCGTGGCATCACCCGTGCCGTTGGGAGCTGACGGGTCGCCGGGGTCGGTGGGATTGCTGGGGTCCGTCGGCAGGTTCTGATCCTCGCTCACCACATCGCCGATGTCGGTACGGAACCCAGGGAACAACTTGGCCAACGCCTCTTCGATGGTCGGGCCGAACACAGCTTTGCCGTCGTACGAAGCGAGGATGTACTGGTACGACGCCTGCGTCGACGAATCGGATCGCACGTAGAGCGGCCGCAACCACAACAGCCCGTCGCCAATGGGGATCATCTGCATGTCGCCATACAGAACCTGCGAGTTGCCCTGGTCGAGCAACGTGATCTCGGCCGAGATCTTCGAGTCGCTCTCGATGGCGATGCCCGCGCGAATGGGTCCATCGGTGTTCAGCGTGTCGAGCACGTACGTCGTCAGTTGGCCGTACGTGTCGGGGTCGTTGCTGGCCACCATGAAGGCTTGCAGCTCGGTGCGGTTGTCGTCGGTGCTAAACGGCACGAACGGCCGCAGCAGCTGAAACGATGCGGCGTTCTGCCCCGGCGCGCGGAACATCGAGTAGTACGGCACGAACTTCGCCGAGCCCGCTTCTTCGGCAAAGTCGGCGGCGTTGGGGGCCTGTGTGTTGTCGGACCCCGTGGTCGCTGCCGCAGGGGTACCGGTACGCGGAGTGGTGGACGGCGCCTGCGCGATCGACCATGCACCGGTTCGATCGAAGAACCGGTCGGCACTGAGGCGGTACTTGGAGTAGTGCGCGGTCTGCACACGGAACAACTCTTCGGGATAGCGCACGTGAGCGCGCAGTTCGTCGGGCATTTCTGCCATGGGGACGAAGAGGTCGGGGAAGGCGCTCTGCCACGCAAGGATGATGGGGTCTTGATCGTCGACCACGTAGAAGGTCATCGACCCGTCGTACGCGTCGACCACAACCTTCACGCTGTTGCGGATGTAGTTGAAGTCGAAGTCGAGGCCGCTGTTGCTGCCCAACTGTGATCGATCGGCGTTCTGCGCGTAGGGATACCGCGTGGTGGTGGTGTAGGCGTCGACCACCCACTTCACCTGGCCATCGAGCGCCACCGGATACGGGTCGCCATCGAACGCCAGGAATGGCGCCACCTTCTCGACGCGCTCGCGAATGTTGCGGATCCACAAGATGCGCGAGTTGTCGTCGACTGCGCTGGAACCAAGCAGGTTGTAGTCGAGGAAGCTGACCGCGAATGCCATCCGCTTGAACACCGAGTTCAGCGCGATGCCGCCGTCGCCCTGATAGGCCGAACCTTCGGTTTGGCCGACGCAACCCTCTTCGCTGACCGACGTGCCGACGATCGCATAGCCCGACAGATCTTGGCTGAAGTACAACTCGGGCCGGTCCAGCTTGACCTCTTCGTACAGCGGCCGACCGTTCTCTTCCACCTGATTGACCCTCGACCGCACCAGCCCGCATCCGTGCGTGGAGATGAGGTGACGTCCCTGCCACGACTTGTTGGCGATGGTGGCGAGGTCGAGCTCGCGAGCCGCCATCATGACCTGCTGCTCGCGCCCGTCGACCACGTATCGGTCGATGTCCAAATCGCGAATGGTCAATCCCGAACGCTGACCTTCGTCGATGCGAAAACGGTCGACCAACGTGGCCGGATTCAGCAGGCGCACATCTTTCAGCGGGCTGACATCGGCGGTGATCTCGCTGGATGTCAGCCGACCGAAGTCGACCTTGACTTCATTCACGTCGGTGACGCCGAACGCTTGGCGAGTGGCCGCGATGTTGCGCTCGATGTACGCGGCCTCGCGATCTTTCTGGTTGGGGTTGACCACCAGCGCCTGGACTGCTGCGGGATAGATGACCCCAGCCAGCAACGCCAGTACGACCCACAGGCCCGACGCCACGACCGGCAACCGCCACGAGTCGGTCTTCAACGTCGACAGGAACAGACCGGCGACCAACAGCGCGATCAGCGCCAGCAGCACCACGGCCGGCAACTGGGCGTTGACCACCGAGTACGTGGCCCCCTGCACGAAGCCGCGGCGTTCGGTGGTCAGCTCGTACCGCGTGACCCAGTAGTCGCCAGCCTTCACGACCGCCAGCAGCGCCAGCAGCACGGCGATGTGCGCCTTCGTTGCTCGCCGAACCTTCGGTCGCGGCGGCTGCAGGATGACACCGCCGTTCAGCACGTGCGTCAGCAGCGCCAGGATGGTGATGAAGATGAGTGCGGCGAAGAACCAATCGAGCGCGAACGTGATGAACGGCAACCGGAACACGTAGAACCCGATGTCGTTGCCGAACTGCGCATCTTTGACGCCGAACGACTGGCTGTGCCGGAAGAGGATCCACTCTTGCCATTGCCCGGTGGCCGGCAATGCGAACAGCAACCCGAAGAAGATCGCCACGGCGAACCGGACGATGCGCAGGCGGCGGCCGAACAGATCGTGGAACCGCTCGACGATGGGATGCATGTTGGCCGAGAAGGTCATCGGCGCCAGTCGGTCGGCGATGACCAGATTGAGTACGGCGAGCGAGATGAACACCGCTGCGAACATGGAGAACAGCGTGATCTTGCTGCCAATGACGCCCCAGAAAACATCGCTGCGTTGCACGCTGCGATGCCACAGGTAATCGATGTAGAAACCCGAGAGGAACCGCGCCGACAACAACAGCACCACCACCAGCACGGCCACGACGATGAGTGCGATCCTGCCCCGATCGCTGAGGCCGCGGCCGCGGCGCTGATGGGGTGGCAGGTCAGAGGGCGTCCGCATATTGAAGCGGAGGCTATCGGGGTGGCCGGTCGCTCGCCGGTCGGATGCAGCCGATCTGGTGGCCCGCGGCCGCGATCAGGGATTGGGATCAGGGGTCGGCGGTCACGATCATGCACCGACATCCGCTGTGCGCTGGGGCGCACTGATGGTCGGTGGGGAACTTGTCGCCGGCCGGCAACACACCGGCCAGGGCGTTGTCTTCGGCATCGGGGCATTGCGGTCCGGCCGGGTCGACCATCCAGCAGATGGGGGTGCCTGCCGCCACGCCGGCCAGCGCACCACGGCCGATCGCTGTGCGGGCGACATCGTCGAGGTGCTCGTCGATGCGCTGCGCTTTCCACTCGCGGTAGACCATCCGCACCAGCGTGGCCATCTCGGAGGGGTCGCCCTCGGTGTCGGCAATGCACCGCTGGAGCCGGGCGCGCAGCGGCACGATCAGC
>JANNFQ010000687.1:0-14146 GCA_031380045.1 Acidimicrobiaceae bacterium | reverse complement strand
GTCGGTTTCGACACCACTGATCGCATCGCGGTCACCTGACCGGCCGACAACACACCGCTGACTGCTGCGGTGGCGACGTCGTCGAAGGTGTTCAGGAACAGGCCTTCTTTGAGGAGTCGTCGGGCGTCACGGTGTGACAGGCGGGCGTGTTGTTTCAGCCAGCCGCCCATCGTCACCGCACCGTCTGCGGCCCCCAGCCCTGACACGTTCAACCGTGCTGCGGCCCAAGCGACTTTGGCGCCGAATCGTTCGAGGTGACCGAGACTGGCGACGAGGTCATCGAAAGACACGATCTCCTCCAGGCACCCTTCCGTCGACATCCCCCAATCGTACAGACGTTCGCCCACCCTGACAACCCTGAAACCTATATGAACAAAGGATTTCATGTCCCACGCCGACCACGAAGCACCGTCCCGAAGACCATCACCCGACTACACCCCACCCACCGCCCACGACACCCCAACGCACCTCGAAATCGACCCTTGCCGGCCCACAACCCGCACGGCAGGACCCGTTCGGAGCTGCGCGGATCGAGAGGTTGGGAGCAACCCCGCGCCGGTGGCTGCGTCGAGAGCGACGAGGGATGTCGAGGCTCCGTATCCGGAGCCGCGATGCGAGGCGGCGGTGAGCACTGACATGTGCGCGACCCGGTGTGGCCACACACGCCAGGAGCAAGCCGCTGCCGGAGTTCCATCGGGCGTGAGCCCGACGTAGACGCCGGAGGTTGTTTCCTCGATGGCCGCCTCGTCACGCTCGGCAGTCGTTGCGTCCCCGATGACGGATTGGACTCGGGGATCGTCGATCTCGAATGGTCCGATGACGCTGTCAGCGTTCGCCGTTGCCGTGATCGTCACTCGGCCGTAGAAACGGGCGACTCGAGCGAGATGGCGCCGTTGCAGGGCGGGAGCGAACGCAACGCCGACGCAGACCCGGCGGTAATCACAGAACATCAAGGAGAGCCCGTGCACCTGACGGAGAATGATTCCTCGACTTCCGGAGAACACTCGCCGAGCCGGCGAGCGTGCGTCGCATGCCCACGGAGGTGCCGGTGGCCCGCGCTCACGGTTGACACGGTGTTCGACTGCTGCCGACCGCGAGGATCACAAGGGTGCAACACGTCGTTCATGGAGCCGTCGGCCACTGCGTGTGAAGGCCGAAAAGGCACGTCCAATCACCCGAACAGGTGTGTTTCCGGCGTTTCGCCACCGCGCGTGAGCACATTGATCATGCCTTTCTGAAATCCGCACTTGCGCACACGTGATGTGATACGGAACAATGACACCGTTGTAATTACAACGGAGGCAACAGGATGTACATGGACGAACCGATCGAAGAACGAAGCTGGCAGGATGAGGCGAACTGCCTCGGGGTCGACCCCGATCTGTTCTTTCCTGAACGAGGCGCGTCCACCCGCGAGGCCAAGGAGGTCTGCCGCGGGTGCGTAGTGCGCCTCGACTGTCTGGAGTACGCCCTGTCGAATGGCGAGAAGTTCGGCATCTGGGGCGGGCTGTCAGAGCGAGAGCGACGGCGTCTGCGACGGCAGCGTGCGCTCGCCGCACGCAAGGTCACTGCCTGATCACTGGCGAGTTCGTCGTCGGTGTTCGGCGAGTGCGCTGGTGGTCGTCCCGTCGTTCCATTTCAATGACGCAGTGCTAGCCTGACCGCATGTTCGCTTTTCTCGATCCGCCCGAGATCATTCTGATCATCGTCGTCGTGCTCGTCCTGTTCGGTGGCGCGCAACTGCCGAAACTGGCGAAGAATCTCGGCAAGGCACAGCAGGAGTTCAAGTCGGGATTGTCGGAAGGGCAGAAGGACGCCGCCAAGAGCGACGATTCCTCCAGCCCGACCAACTGACGCACCAACGCGAACGAGGCGCCGCCCATCCCATCGTGGGACCGGTCGGCGCCTTCGTCGCGTACGTAGCTCAGTTCGAAGTCGGCAGTCGCTGCATCGAGCGACTGCCGCACCTATCGACTGACGGGCGTTGCCGAACTCAGCGAACAGTGACTCTGGTGGTGCTGCCGGTGCGGCGGCGCTTCAGAATGCGGCGGCGCTCGCGCTCGCTGCATCCGCCCCACACACCGTGCTCGATGCGCTGTTCGAGCGCATAGTCGAGGCACATATCGATCACGGGGCAGTCGGTGCAGATCTTGCGAGCACGGTCGACACCCACGCCGTCGCTGGGGAAGAACACAGCGGGCGGGTAGTTGCGGCAGTTGCCGCCGCTCATCCAGGCCGTGGCCGAATCGTCATCGCTCGGACGACTGGTCTCGTTCAACTGCATGGCGTGGTCTCCTTGTCTACCGCGATCAGTCGCGGCTGAAAGTTGTGCGCCCGCACGAGGCCCCAACGAGGGCATTCGATCGACGTCCGACGAAGTTGGCACAACAGTCTCGATGTATGAGACGTCTGTGACGACCGAACGGTTCCCGAATTTCAACGAATCTAACACCGAGGTTCCCCTCATGACACCATTCATCCATGCCCGGTACACTTTCGCCCGCCATGTTTGGCCCCCGTTCGCAACTCCAGGTTCGAACCTTTGAAACTGAGGAATCATGACCGACATCGCCAGTGAGCCACCTCGGGCACACGCCCGCATCGTGTACCTGGGCCCGGTCTCACCTCACTGGGAGGTCTACGGCGACTACGGCGAGCGCACGATCGTGGATGAGTTTCGGGCCAGGGTGCTGGCCAGACTGGTGCTGTTGCCCCGCGACGATCCTCAGTTCCGTCGCAATCGCGAGCGCATCGTGCGCGACGCCGAACGTGAGCGCATCAGCATCGAATGGGATCTGGGTCTCGGCACCGTCGAAACCGATGGCTGACCTGACGCCCCGCTGCGTTTCGCCTGGGTGTGGTCCGTGACCGGCCAGTTGCAGGCTGATCAGTCGGCGGGTGAATCCGCTCAGGCCCCGTCGCCGAACGGGCAGTCGGCCCCGGGGAAACTGCTGAACCGCGAGCTCAGCTGGCTGCAGTTCAACGAGCGGGTGCTGTCGTTGGCCGCCGAGGCAGACATTCCGCTGTTGGAACGGGTGAAGTTCTGCGCGATCAGTTCCAGCAACCTCGACGAGTTCTTCCAGGTGCGTGTCGCCGCCCTGAAGGACCAACTCGCCGCCGGCGTGCCCGCGCCATCGCCCGATGGCCTGACTGCCACGCAACAGTTGGCCGCAATCGGTCAAGCGGTCGGCGCAATGGTGTTGCGCCAAGAGGGCCTGTTGTTGGGTGTGCTGCTGCCCGAACTGAAGCGCAGCGGCATCGACGTCGTCGATTGGGTCGAGCTGGAACTGGCCGACCGTGTCGAGCTGACCGAGGTCTTCGAGCGCCGGGTCTTCCCGGTGCTGACACCGTTGGCCGTCGATCCGGCGCACCCGTTTCCGTACATCTCGAACCTGGCGCTGAACCTGGCGGCGATGGTCAGCGACCCCGACACGGGCGAGCGGCGCTTTGCCCGCGTCAAGGTGCCCACGGTGTTCCCGCGGCTGATGGCGCTGTCGGACGGCAAGCGTTTCGTGCCGGCCGAACAGGTCATCGCCGCCCACCTGCACCTGCTGTTCTCGGGCATGGTGGTCGAAGAGTGCGCGGTGTTCCGGGTGACCCGCAACGCCGACCTCACCTTGGAGGACGAAGACGCCGACGACCTGCTGGCTGCAGTCGAGCTCGAGCTGCGGCGTCGCCGATTCGGCCGCGCTGTGCGGCTGGAAGCGCAAGCCGGCATGAGTGCCGAGATGGTCGAGCTGCTGGTACGCGAGCTGGATCTGGAGACCGCCGACGTCTCGTTCCACGCAACGTTGCTCGATCTCACCTGCCTGCTGCAGCTGGCCGGGTTGGACCGGCCAGACCTGAAGGATTCGCCGTGGCCGCCGGTCACCGCGGGCCGCATCGTGGCTGCCGACGAGGCCGAGCGCAGCATCTTCTCGGTCATCCGTGAGCGACCGCTGTTGGTGCACCACCCATACGAGAGCTTCGCCAGCAGCATCGAGAGCTTCATCGCCCAGGCGGCCGACGACCCCAAGGTGCAGTCCATCAAGATGACCATGTATCGCGCCGGCGGCGACAGCCCCATCGCGCGCAGCCTGATCCGTGCCGCCGAACGTGGCGTGCAGGTGGCCGTGCTGGTCGAGTTGAAGGCGCGCTTCGACGAAGCCACCAACGTGAACTTCGCCAAGACACTGGAACGAGCAGGCGTGCACGTCGTGTACGGGTTGGTCGGTCTGAAGACGCACAGCAAGTGCGTGTTGGTCGTTCGCAATGACGACGACGGCCTGCGGCGCTACTGCCATGTGGGCACCGGCAACTACAACTCGCGCACGGCGCGTCTGTACGAAGACGTCGGCTTCATCACATGCGACCCCGATGTGGGCGCCGATGTCACGCAGCTCTTCAACCACCTCACTGGCTACAGCCGAGCCCACGAGTACCGCACCTTGCTGGTCGCCCCGCGCGAGATGCGCAATCAGCTGCTGGACCTCATCGAGCACGAATCCAGCTTCGGCGCCGAGGGTGCCATCAAGGTGAAGCTGAACTCGTTGGTCGACACCCAACTCATCGAGGGTCTGTACGCGGCCAGCCGGGCCGGAGTCTCGATCGATCTGTCGATTCGTGGCATCTGCTGCCTGGTGCCGGGCGTGCCCGGCATGAGCGAAACCATCCGGGTGCGGTCACAGCTGGGGCGGTACCTCGAGCATTCACGCATCATGTGGTTCGCTCACGGCGATCAATCAGCCACAGGCCACCCATCGGTCGGCCAGGCGCCCAAGCCGCTGTACCTGATCGGTTCGGCCGACTGGATGCCACGCAACCTCGATCGGCGCATCGAGGTGCTGGTACCGGTCAGCCATCCCAAACATCAGGTGTGGCTGGACCACGTGTTCGAGTTCCTGCTGACGCCAGACACCGTGCGATGGGAGCTCGATCACGAGGGCATCTGGCATCGTCGCGGCCCCGAACGCTTCTCGGAGGGAGATGCCCAAGAACGGTTCTATCGTTGGGTCGCCGACCGTCAGCGCCGATGACAGGTTGCGGCACAACCCGCTCGTGTACGCCGTTCGTCGCCCCTTCGGCTTCCGTTCACCTCTCGTTCATCTGAACAACCGATGAACGTCATGTTGCTTCCTTACGGTCGGTGTCGTTGTTCCCCCTAGGACACGACCAAGGAGACATTGCGTGAACACTTCAAAGCGACGCCTGGCCCTGGCCAGCGTGCTCAGCCTGGCGCTGATCGCCGCCGCGTGCGGCAGCGACGACGAGGCGGCAACCACGACCGAGGCCCCAGCGGGCGAGACCACTGAGGCACCCGGCGCTGATAGCACCGTTGGAGCCGCAGAGACCACTGCGGCACCGTCTGACAGCACGGAAGCGCCAGCCGAAGATCTCAGTGGCGACATCGCCATCGACGGATCCAGCACGGTGGCACCACTGATGAAGCTGGCGGCAGAAGACTTCCAGGATGCGAACGGCGGCGTCACTGTCGCAGTCGGCACGTCGGGCACCGGTGGCGGATTCGAGAAGTTCTGTGCCGGCGAGACCGACATCTCGAATGCCTCCCGTCCGATCAAGGACGAGGAAGCCACGGCGTGCGCCGATGCCGGCGTCGAGTACGTCGAGCTGATCGTGGCCAACGACGCCCTGTCGGTCGTCGTCAACCCTGACAACGATTGGGCGACCTGTTTGACGGTCGAGCAGTTGAAGACCATGTGGGAGCCGGCCGCCGAAGACACGATCACCAACTGGAACCAGATCGATCCCAGCTTCCCCGACGAGTCGTTGACGCTGTTCGGCGCTGGCACCGACTCGGGTACCTTCGACTACTTCACCGCTGAGATCAACGGCGAGCAGGGTGCCAGTCGTACCGACTACAACCCGACCGAGGACGACAACGTGACGGTCACCGGCGTCAATGGAGAGAAGGGTGCGCTGGGCTACTTCGGATTCAGCTACCTCGAAGAGAACGCCGACAAGGTGAAGCCCGTCGCCATCGACGGTGGAGCGGGATGCGTCGAGCCATCGGCGGAGGCCGTGGTCGACGGTACCTACACACCGCTGGCCCGACCGCTGTTCATCTACGTCTCGAAGGCGTCAGCCGAGCGGCCAGAGGTGAAGGCGTTTGCGGCTGCATACGTGGCGAACCAGGACGCCATCACCGAGGAGGCCCTGTTCGTGCCGTTGTCCGACGAACAAAAGGCCACCCAGGCCGACGAACTGGCCAAGGTCACTGGCTGAGACCTGCGTCCACCTGGAAAGCTGTTCCTCGTGACCATACCCATCACGCGCAACGAGGCGCCCGTAGTGACCTTGCGTCCTACGGGCGCCTTGCGTCGGCGTCAACGCACCGAAGCAGTGGTCAAGGGCCTTCTTGGCCTGGCCGCGGCTGCTTCGATCGTCACGACGGTCCTGATCGTGTTCTCGTTGCTCGAGCCCACCATCGAGTTCTTCGGTGATGTGTCGGTCAAGGAGTTCTTCACGACGACGAAGTGGGCACCACTGTTCAAGCCCGCCCGGTTCGGTGTGTGGCCGATCGTCGCCGGAACGTTGTGGGTGTCGCTGATCGCTCTGATCGTGGCCGTTCCGATGGGCATCGGGTCGGCGTTCTACCTCAGCGAATATGCCCATCCACGGGTCCGCAAGCTCATCAAGCCGGTCCTCGAGTTGCTCGCCGGCATACCCACGATCGTGTTCGGCTTCTTTGCGCTCACGTTCATCAATCCCGAGCTGGTCAAGCGATTCTGGCCGGTCGGCGACGTCGGGGCGTTCAGCGCAGTCGGCGCCGGCCTGATGACAGGCTTCATGATCTTGCCGATCGTGGCATCGCTGTCGGAGGATGCAATGTCGGCGGTGCCGCAGTCGTTGCGGCAAGGCGCCTTCGCACTGGGGAGCTCGAAGCGCGAGGTCTGCACGAAGGTCGTCTTCCCAGCGGCGATCTCGGGCATCGTGGCAGCCGTGGTGCTGGCCGTGTCGCGAGCGATCGGCGAGACGATGATCGCTCTGTTGGCCAGCGGGTCCAGGCCCGAGCTCAGCTTGAACCCGGGTAAGGGAATGCAGACGATGACGGGCTTCATCGGCAGCGCCGGCAGCGGCGACCTGCCGACCGGGTCAACCGGATACAAGACGATCTTTGCGGTGGGCACGTTTCTGTTCTTCATCACGTTGTTCTTGAACGTGATCAGCATCAGGGTGGTTCGCCGATTCCGTGAGGTGTACGAGTGACCATCACCACGACATCCACGCTCGACCAACCCGACCGCCCGGCCGGTGCCGACATCTCGTTGGTCAGCAGCGTCACGCCGGTGCGTCGCACCCGCGACCTCGTCTTCCGATTGGCACTGTATGCCGCCATTGGTTTCGCACTCGCTGCGCTGATCGCGCTGCTGGCCAGAACGTGGATGGACGGAAGCAGCAAGATCGGCTTGGACATCATCAAGAACCAGCCATCCGAGCGTCCTGCGCGCGCTGGTATCCAATCCGGCATCTTCGGGACGTTGTGGGTCACTGGCTTCTGCGCGTTGGTGTCGATCCCGGTGGGCGTGGCCACGGCGATCTATCTGGAGGAGTTCGCTCATCAGACTCGCTGGTACAACCGGCTCATCGAGCTGAACATCCAGAACCTGGCAGCCGTACCGTCGATCGTCTACGGCATCCTCGGGCTGGCCTTCATCGCGCGCGGGCCCATCGGCTGGGGCCCAACGGTGGCGACGGCCGGTCTGATCCTGGCGCTGGTGGTGCTACCAACGGTGATCATCGCTTCACGCGAGGCAATTCGCGCCGTGCCTTCATCGCTCCGCACCGGTTCGCTGGCGCTTGGGGCGACGCGCCTCCAGACGATTCGCAAGCAGGTGCTTCCTGCTGCGACGCCCGGTATCGCCACCGGCTGCATTCTCGCGGTCAGTCGGGCCTTGGGCGAGACCGCTCCGCTGCTGTTGCTGGGCGGCTTGACCTTCTTGACAAGGAACCCCGGCGGGCTGGACGACCGCTACACGACCGTGCCCCTGTTGATCTTCAGCTACGCCTCGAACCCGAAAGACGAGCTGAAAGAGATCGCTGCGGCCTCGATCATCGTGCTGCTGCTGGTGCTGCTGGTGCTCAACGGCATCGCCATCGTGTTGCGCAACCGCTTTCAGAAGCGCTGGTGACGAATCGAATGGATGAGACAATGTCGACCAATACTGTAGAGACCACCCACGAGAGGACTCACCTGCACGTGAGCGAACACCCGAACGAGCATGCCGAGGACGCTCAGCATTCGTCACGCCCGCCGGTGATCGCGACCGAAGATCTGGCGGTCTACTACGGCGCGTTCAGGGCCGTGCGCGAGGTCAACCTGACAGTGCGAGAGGGCGAGATCACTGCGTTCATCGGCCCGTCGGGCTGTGGCAAATCGACGGTGCTCCGCTGCTTCAACCGGATGAACGACCTCATCGAAGGTGCTCGCGTCACTGGCAGTGTTCGCTACCGCGGCATCGACATGTATGCGAAGTCATCGGATGCCGGTGAGGTGCGTCGTCGGGTGGGCATGGTCTTTCAGAAGCCGAATCCGTTTCCGAAGAGCATCTACGACAACGTTGCCTACGGCCCTCGAGTGAACGGGCTTCGCAAGCGCAGCGAGCTGGATGCCGTTGTCGAGAAGTCACTGCGGGGCGCTGCGCTGTGGGACGAAGTGAAGGATCGACTGAAGACGTCGGGAATGGGTCTGTCGGGCGGCCAGCAACAGCGCCTCTGCATCGCTCGGGCCATCGCCATCGATCCAGAAGTCTTGCTGATGGACGAGCCGTGCTCGGCGCTGGACCCCATCGCCACTGCCCGTATCGAGGACCTGATGCAGGAGATCAAGCAGGCGTACACCATCGTGATCGTGACCCACAACATGCAGCAAGCAGCACGGGTCAGCGACCGCACGGCGTTCTTCACCACAGAGGTGAACAACGAGAGCGACCGCCGCACCGGTGTGCTGGTCGAGTTCGGAAAGACATCGAAGATGTTCTCGAAGCCCGACGACGAACGAACCGAGCAGTACGTCACAGGCAGGTTCGGCTGATGGACGAGCTGCGACGTAACTTCCACAGCGACCTCGATGAGGCCAAGAGCGAGCTGGTTCTGCTGGCCGCGCTGGTCACCGAATCCATTCCCCGGGCTACCGCAGTGTTGCTAGACGGCGATCTAGAGGGTGCCGACTACATCATTCGTGGCGACGACGAGATCGACGCTCGGTCCATCGACATCGAAGAGCACTGCTATCGCATCCTTGCGTTGCAGGCGCCGGTCGCTTCTGACCTTCGGCAGGTCATTGCGCTCCTTCGGATGGTCCCCGAGGTCGAACGCAGTGCCGACCTGCTGTGCAACATCTGCAAGGCCGCGCGGCGCATCTACGGTCACGAGTTGGATCCCAAGCTGCGCGGCATCATCGGTCGCATGGGCGAGCAGGCCCAGCAGCTGTTCGACGCAGCCATCGAAAGCTTCGTCGAGAACGACGCGGCCAAGGCTGCGGCCATCGACGACATGGATTCGTACCTCGACGGCCTCCAGAAGCAGTTCGTGCAGGCGATCTTCGAGAGCCACGCTGCGGGTCGCATCGATCTGCAGGTCGCCGTGCAGTTGGCAGTGGTAGCTCGGTTCTACGAGCGCATCGGCGATCACGCAGTGAACATCGGCGAGAAGGTCCGCTTCATCGTCACGGGCTGGATGCCTGAACACAAGGGTGCCGATCGATATCGCAAACACGTCGACACCACAGGCGAGATTCCTCGAGCGTCCGCTACGTCGGGCGACACGTCGCCTGACACATCGACCTGATTGACTCGCACGTGGGACTTCTCCACCGCCGTCGCATCGACGAAGCGCAGGATGCGCAGCGTGACATCGCCGACGTCTCGGATCTCAGAGCTGAACTTGCCCGGATCAGGCTCGAGCTCGACCGCGCCCGAACGTCGCTCGACAACCTCCCCGTCGGCGTGGTGCTGGTCGACGCAGCTGGCACGGTGGTCATGCGAAACGCACGGTCGCACCACGGCACCGGGCATGGTGAGGTGCTGGTGCAACAGGTCGTCGACCGACTTGTCCAGCAGGCATTGACGGGCAGAGATGCGCAATCGCCGGTCGAGTTGTTCGGGCCGCCGAAGCGCGTGCTGCTGGTGACAGCGACGCCGCTGCTGGAAGGTGGCGCCATCGTGGCCATCGAGGACATCAGCGAACGTGCTCGGCTCGATGCGGTGCGCACCGACTTCGTCGCCAACATCAGCCACGAGCTGAAGACACCAGTTGGGGCGATCGCCGTGCTGGCCGAGGCGATCGCCGACGAAGACGACATCGAGATCGTGCAACGCCTCTCGAACAAGATGGTCGACGAGGCGCATCGGGCTGCAACAGTCATCGACGATCTTCTCGAGTTGTCACGCATCGAACTGGGCGGTCGGGCGGTTCGAGACCCCGTCGACGTCGGCGTGCTGATGCGCGACGCAGTCGTTCGCACCTTGGCTGCCGCCGAGCAGCGCGACATCCGCATCGATCTGGAAGAGCCGGACGGCAAACTGGAAGTGTTGGGTGACCGCCGTCAGCTGGTCTCTGCGCTGGGCAACCTGATCGACAACGCAGTCAAGTACAGCGAGCAAGGCAGCGATGTGTGGGTGTCGACGCACCTGACCGACGGAGTCGTGCACATCCACGTGGCCGACCATGGCATCGGCATTCCCAGTCGCGACCTGGACCGGGTCTTCGAACGCTTCTATCGAGTCGACCGGGCTCGCAGCCGCGACACGGGTGGCACAGGACTCGGTCTCGCGATCGTGCGTCACGTCGCCACCAATCACGAAGGAGAAGTGCTGGTGCAATCGACAGAGGGCGAGGGAAGCACGTTCACCTTGCGCATCCCGGTGGCGCCATGAGCGCCGACATGCCGGTTGTTCTGCTGGTCGAAGACGAAGAGAGCTTCGTCGATGCGTTGCTCATCGGTCTGAAGCGCGAGGGCTTCAGGGTCGAGGTGGCGCGCGACGGATTCGAGGCACTGGACCGATTCGACATCGTCAAGCCCGACATCGTGCTACTGGACGTGATGCTGCCCAGAATCAGTGGCATCGATGTGTGCCGTCAGCTGCGCAAGCGCACACAGGTGCCGATCATCATGGTCACGGCCAAGGGTGCCGAGATCGACACCGTCGTCGGTCTGGAAGTGGGTGCCGACGACTACGTCACCAAGCCGTACCGAATTCGCGAACTGGTGGCACGCATGCGCGCAGTGTTGCGACGCAACTCGTTGGCCGCCGAGCCCAGTGCAGATCTGTCTCGCGACTCCATCGTGGTGGGCAAGATCGCGCTCGATCCCGACGAGCACGTCGTGACCATCGACGGCCAGCTGATCAACCTGCCGCTCAAGGAGTTCGAGTTGCTGCACATCCTGTTGGCCAACGCGGGCAGGGTGTTGCCACGCGAGACCCTGATCGATCGCGTGTGGGGCAGCGACTACGTGGGCGACACCAAGACCCTGGACGTTCACATCAAACGGCTGCGCAGCAAGATCGAAGATGACCCCGCCATGCCAACACGCATCGTCACGATTCGAGGCCTCGGCTACAAGTACGAACGTACGAAGGTCTGAGACAGCCGATCCCCTTGACCTTCGTGTCAACACGAAGGTTTACGCTCGCCGTGTGACCACGGGGTTGAAGATCAAGGAAGTCGCCGAGCGCAGCGGATTCACTGCGAACACGCTGCGCTACTACGAACAGATCGGGTTGCTCCCCGAGACGGAACGGACACCTGCCGGGTACCGCCTGTACGACCAGCGAACCCTCGACCGGTTGGCGTTCATCGCCCGCGCAAAGCAACTGGGGTGCTCGCTCGACGAGATCACCGGCCTGACCACGGCATGGGACGGCGGACGATGTGGTCCCATCCAAGATCAGTTGCGGGCGTTGGTCACCCACAAGGTCCAGGCTGCACAGGTTCACATCGCCGAGCTCATGACGTTCACCAGCGAACTGCAGCGTGCGGCCGACGCGCTGGAACGCCACCGCCCCGAGGGCGCATGCGACGACCAGTGTGGCTGCGTGGCCGACAACGCCAGCGGCGCCTCAGCGATCCAGGCCGTATCGCTGTCGGCCAAGCCAACGCGCGTCGGCCAAGCCGAGATTGCCTGCACCCTGGATGCCGGCTCGATGACAACACGGATGCACGACTGGCAGTCGCTTTTGAGCCACGGACTGCATCGGCAGCGAATCGACGGTGGGATCCGGACGGTGTTCAGTGCGTCGGTTCCATTGGACGCACTGATCGGTCTGGCTGCTGCCGAGCAGAACTGCTGCCGGTTCTTCCAGTTCACGATCATGATCGATGATCGGGGCGTCGCGCTCGAGGTCCGCGCGCCTGCCGATGCGTTGCCCATCATCGAGTCGATGTTCGGCGCACCGGCATGAGCACCAACCGAGATGCTGGGGCCGTGGTCGGTGTGGGCGTAACAGCGTGTGCTGTCTGTTGCGCCGGCCCCATCCTGGGCTTCCTCGCCGCCCTGGGCCTGGGCACGGTCGCAGGGGTGGCGTTGTTCGGGTCCTTCGCTGCCATCGTCGGGGCCGCAGTCATCGTCGTGATGCTGGTCCGTCATCGCCGAACATCGGCGTGCCTTCCGGTCGAGACGCAGCCGGTGCACATCGCTCGAGCGCGCTCGGTGCACCAGCAATGAGGCTGCACCAGCTTGTCCGACTGCGCTGGTTGCTGACGGCGTTGTTGATTGCCGGCGCGGCGTTGTTCACCATGGCGGTTGCCGCCGAGCGAAACGCCGGCGACGATCACCCGGAAGTGGCCGCGTCCGGCGAGTCGTCTGAAACGAACGAGAACGCAGAGGTCAGTGAGGCGCCGGCTGCAAACGAGAGTCCGGAAGCACACAGCGCGCAAGCACGGGGCGCGGAAGCCGAAAAGGTGTTGGGGATCGACGTCGAGTCGACGCCCCTGGTCCTGCTCGCCGTTGGTGCCTCGATTGCGTTCGCCGTTGCCGTGTGGTCCAGCGACAGGCGGTCTGTGCTGTTGGCGGCAGGCTTGTTTGCGTTGGTCTTTGCCGTCCTGGACGTGACCGAGGTGGCCCACCAGGTCGGCGAATCGCGGAGGGGAATCGCCGTACTTGCCGCATTGATCGCTCTGGTACATCTTGCTGCAACGTTCGTGGCTCAGGGGCGGCGCACTTCCGGCAAGGTGTGACCCACCTCTGCCCGGTTCCAGCGGCGCGGGCGCATCGGCCGGCTCTACGATGCCGATGTGGCCAGCCGGACTCCATCCCCCAGAGTGGCTGAAACGCGGTTTGCCCGGCTGGCGCGCACCCACGCGGCGATGGCGGCCGGCGACGCAGCAATGGCCGTGGCCCTGGCCGACTCGGTCCTGTTCAGCATCGACGCCGACGCGGCCCGCGGTCGGGTGCTGCTGTTCCTGGCGATCAGCTTCGTGCCATTCCTGTTCGTCGCGCCACTCATCGGTCCAGCCATCGACCGCATGGCCGGCGGCCGGCGGCTGGTCATCCAGATCGTCACGCTGGTGCGTGTCGGCATCTCGGTAGCGATGGCGTTCTACATCACGTCGTTGCTGCTGTTTCCGCTGGCCTTCGGAGCGATGGTGTTGCAGAAGACCTACGCCATCTCGAAGAGCGCGCTGGTGCCCTCGGTCGTTCGCAGCGACGAGGAGTTGGTCGAGGCCAACTCGAAGCTGGGCCTGATCTCGGGCCTGGTCGGATTCATCGCGGTGCTGCCGGCCGGGCTGTTGCAGCTGGTCGGTCCCACCCCGACGTTGCTGTACTCGGCGGCCATCTTCGTGGTGGCGTTCATGGCCGCCACCAGGTTGCCCCGCGAGGTCGTTGCCTCGCGTTCGGCCGGACGCACCGAGCGTGCCGAGCTGCATTCGTCCAGCGTCGTGCTGGCTTCGTCGGCGATGATGCTGGCCCGGGCCAGTGTGGGCTTCACGTTCTTCCATCTGTTCTTCTGGTTCAGGCGCCAAGATGCCGGGCTGATCTGGTTCGGCCTGTCGATCGCCTTCGCCAGCCTGTTGACCATGGCCGGCAATGCCCTGGCGCCGCGCCTACCCAAGCGGATGCGCGGACAACCCCAGCGGGTCAGCGCGCGGGGCAGCAACCCCGGCGGGGGGGTGGGTGCGGGGGGGGGGGGGGGGGTGGTGGGGGGGG
>JANNFQ010000686.1:0-5363 GCA_031380045.1 Acidimicrobiaceae bacterium | reverse complement strand
ACGTCACCCATCACGTTCATGAACTCGCCCAGGTCTTTTGGCAGTGCCATCAGCTGCGGTGACGACAAGGTGTCGGCCAGGCGAGCCAAGCCGGGGGCGACGCGCTCGATGGGTGCCGACAGCTGCTCGACCATGGTGTCGGCGGCGTGCAGGGTGCGGGTGATCTGCGGCATCAGGGCGCGGATCGGCGGCTCGATCTCGTCGAGCAACCCGTTCACTCGCCCAGCGATGGCGTTCAACTGCACCATGGTGGCGTTGAACGTCTCGACCGAGTCGAGGAACTGCGACACGCCGCGCTGGAACTGCGCGATCGACTTCTGAATGCCGGCCAGCGGATTTGCGCCGCCGAACAGACCCAAGAGGTCACCGAATCCGGGGGAGGACGAACCGTCAGACATGAACGATCACGGTACTCGCGTCACGGCACGTGGGCCGCCGCCACAGACCGAGCGAACGATTCCAGCGGCTCGCAACTGCAGATCAGATGACGGTCGCCGTACGCCGCGTCGATGCGCGACACCGGCGCGAAGTACTTGTCGGCGCGCAGCGATGGCAAGGGGTACGCACCCAGCTCGCGCGAGTAGCTGCGCGACCAGTCGCCCAACAAGTCGGCTGCCGTGTGTGGGGCGTGCCGCAGCGGGCTGGCATCAACGGTCAATTCGCCTGCCGAGACCTGATCGATCTCGGCTCGGATCGCGATCATGGCATCGCAGAACCGTTCCAGCTCGCCCAGCGTCTCGCTCTCGGTCGGCTCGATCATCAACGTGCCCGACACCGGAAAACTCATCGTGGGGGCATGGAAGCCGTAGTCGATCAGTCGCTTGGCGACGTCGTCGACGGTGACTCCGGTGGCCTTGGTGATGGGCCGCAGATCGACGATGCACTCGTGGGCGACGCGGCCCGAGTGATTCGTGTACAGCACCGGGAAACTGCTGTGCAGCCGAGCCGCCACGTAGTTCGCGTTCAGGATCGCTGTTGCCGTCGCGTGACGCAGCCCGGTGGACCCCATCAACGAGATGTACACCCACGAGATCGCCAAGATGCCGGCCGAGCCATAGGGCGCGGCAGATACCGGACCGACACCCGTCGGATCGACCGGATGCAACGGATGCGACGGCAGGAAGGGTGCGAGGTGGCTGCGAACGCCCACCGGCCCGACACCCGGCCCGCCACCGCCATGCGGGATGCAGAACGTCTTGTGCAGGTTCAGGTGGCTGACGTCGGCGCCGAATCGACCCGGCCGGGCGACGCCGACCAGCGCGTTCAAGTTCGCGCCGTCGACGTACACCTGGCCGCCGCCGTCGTGCACGATGGCGCACAGCTCGCCGATGCCTTCTTCGAACACACCGTGGGTCGACGGGTAGGTCACCATGACAGCGGCCAACCGGTTGCCCGCGTCGGCGACCTTGGCACGCAGATCGTCGAGGTCCACGTTTCCGGCCTGATCGCATGCGACCACCACCACCTGCAACCCCGCCATGACCGCGCTGGCTGCGTTGGTGCCATGCGCGCTGGACGGAATCAGACAGATCGTTCGCTGCTCGTCTCCACGGCTGCGATGGTAGGCACGGATAGCCAGTAGCCCGGCGAACTCGCCCTGACTGCCGGCGTTGGGTTGCAGGCTGACGGCGTCGTAGCCCGTGATCTCGACCAGCATGTGCTGCAGCTGCGCGATCATCGTGCGATAGCCCACGGTCTGGTCGTCGGGCGCGTAGGGGTGAGGCTGCGCGAACTCGGGCCACGTGATGGGCAGCATCTCGGCCGTGGCGTTCAGCTTCATGGTGCACGAGCCCAACGGAATCATCGTTCGGTCCAGCGCCAGGTCTCGGTCGCCCAACCGACGCAGGTAGCGCAGCATCTCGTGTTCGGTGTGGTATCGGTGGAACACCTGTTGTGGCAGCACGTCGCCGCTGCGGCGCGTCGGCAGGCCGTCGGCAACCTGACCGGCAGCGTCGGCGGCGATGGCCTGATCGACATCGACGTCGGGGGCCAACACGCTCAGCATGTCGCGAACCATTTGCAACGATGTGGTCTCGTCGAACGAGAAACCCACCGTGACACCGTCGACCGGCCGCAGGTCGTAGCCCAACAGTCGAGCGTCAGCCAATGCCGCTTCGGCATCGGGCACGACGACCTGCAGGGTGTCGAACCACGTGTCGTTCAGCAAGCGGGCCACACCCGAACGACCGACGGCGGCGGCCACGATCGACGTCAGGCGGTGCACTCGTTCAGCGATGCGTCGCAGCCCTTCGGGGCCGTGCCAGCACGCGTACAACCCAGCGATGTTGGCCAGCAGCACCTGTGCAGTGCAGATGTTCGACGTCGCCTTTTCGCGGCGGATGTGCTGTTCGCGGGTCTGCAGCGCCAGCCGCAATGCGGGCCGGCCGGCAGTGTCGGTGCTGACACCCACCAAACGGCCGGGCAGCGCTCGCGCCACCTGCTCGCCGGCCGCGATGAACGCTGCGTGTGGGCCGCCGAATCCCATCGGCACACCAAACCGTTGCGACGACCCAATGGCGATGTCGGCGCCCAGCGAGGCGGGCGTGGCCATCAACAGGCAGGCCAACAAATCGGTAGCGACAACAGCCAGCCCGCCGCTGTCGTGCACGACTTCGATGGCCGATCGCCAGTCGGGCAGCGCACCGCTGGACGTTGGCAAGCTGAACAGCGCTCCGAAACAGCCGCCCGACAGGTCGTCGATGTCGCCGACGACCAGATCGATGCCGACCGGCTCGGCGCGGGTGCGCAGCACGCTGATGGTCTGCGGATGCGTGTCGTGATGGACGACGAAGCGACCACTGGCACTCTTGGACAGGCGACGGGCCATGGTCATCGCCTCGGCCGCGGCCGTGGCCTCGTCGAGCAGCGACGCGTTGGCCAGATGGAAACCCGTCAGGTCGGCCACCATGGTCTGGAAGTTCAGCAGTGCTTCCAACCGACCCTGGCTGATCTCGGGCTGATACGGCGTGTACGCGGTGTACCACGCAGGGTTCTCCAGCACGTTGCGCTGCACGACCAGCGGGGTGCGCGTGCCGTAGTAGCCCATGCCGATCAAGCTCGTTCGGCGAGCGTCGACCGACATGATGTGGCGCAGCTCGTCCAACACGTTGTCGGTGGTGCGCGGCGGGGGCAGATCGAAGCCACGATCGATGATCGACGCGGGAACCGTCTCGGCCAGCAGGGTGTCCAGGTCGCGCACCCCCACCACGGCCAGCATCAGCTCTTGATCTTCCGCCGAAGGCCCCACGTGGCGGCGGACGAACTCGCCGTCGTCGAACAGATCCTGCAACGTCGGTGCACCGGTCACATGCGTTTCGCTGGCGTGTGCATCAGTCATGGAAGCTCTCCCTGGTCGCCACATGGACGGTCGCCGGTGTGCTTCCCCCGCTGTCATCGATGCCTGAGAGCTTCGTGCCATCGTCGGTTGGTGACCGACACGACACTTTCCCCGTCGGCGAGCCCGTCCCAGATGGGAGAACTGCTTTCCAGCGACGCCTGCTCGATCGGTCCGGTGGCCTGAGAGATTCCGGGGAGGTTGCTCCTTCGGCGCCCTACCGCTGGCTGCGATGTGACTCTCCCGACCGAGGTGTTCGGCGCACTCTGCAGATTACCGGTGGCAAACACAATTGAGAGTGATAGCGGGCCGGAGAGTCGGTGTGGGAGCTGCGAGCGACAGCGAGCCAACACGAGATACGTCCGGTATGGAGGGAGCAGGCGAAGCGAAGCGGAGCCCAGTCCCGACCACCCAGCAAGGGAGCAGGCGAAGCGAAGCGGAGCCCAGTCCCGACCACCCAGCAAGGGAGCGGGCGAAGCGAAGCGGAGCCCAGTCCCGACCACCAGCACGTCCCGACTACCCAGCTAACGGTCCGGCGAGGCGCCGGGTGACAGCAGTACGGATCTGCGCGTCGAACGCCCTGATGTGGGCCTCTGCCAGCGTGGCGGCCCGGTCGCCGTCGCCGGCGCGCAACGCCACCAGGATCTCGCGATGCTCGGCAACAGCATCGGCCATGTCGTCCACGTCTGACAGGTACATGTGCCACAGACGATCGCTTTGGGCATAGAGGGTGTCCAGCGTGTGGGTCAAGAAGCGGTTGTCAGCAGCGGCCCACACCAGCTCGTGGCACTCGCGATCGATGTCCAGCAGTTCGACGGCCGGTGCACCCGACCGATCGGCACGGTCCAGCGCACGGCCCATAGCATCCCAGTGCGCAGCGGTGCCACGAGCACAGGCCAGCCGGGTGGCATACGGCTCGATGATCGCTCGCGTCTCGTACAGCGTGGCCAGCTCGTCGACGTCGATACTCGAGACGAAGACACCCCGCCGAGGGATCACGGTCACGAACTGATCGCGCACCAGCCGCTGCAGCGCTTCCCGAATGGGAGTGCGCCCCATACCCAGACTGACCTGCAGCTCGTCCTCGCGCACGACCGCGCCAGGACCCAGTTCCAGGCGCACGATCATGGCCCGGATCTGGTGGAATGCCCGCTCGCTGAGGGAGGTTTCGGTCGTGATATGGTGAAGATATATCACCGGGTCGACCTGCACAAGGCGGGCGACCGGCACACCACCGGGAGAACACATGAGCGACGCCACCCCGACGCAGTCCGTGCCCGAGCACGCACGAGTCGTCATCATCGGCGCCGGCATCGTCGGCAACTGCCTGGTCGGCCACCTGAGTCGGCTGGGCTGGACCGACATGGTGCAGATCGACAAAGGACCCCTGCCGAACCCTGGCGGTTCTACGGGCCATGCATCCAACTTCATCTTTCCCACCGACCACAACAAAGAGATGGCGTACCTCACCATCGACAGTCAGAACCAGTACATCGGTCACGGCCTGAACAACACGTGCGGCGGCATCGAGGTGGCTCGCAAGCCCGAGCGGTTGGAGGAGTTCAATCGGCGGATGACGTCGGCCAAAGCGTGGGGCATCGATTCGCGTCTGGTGACTCCGGCCGAGATCAAGGAACTGGTGCCGTTCATCAACGAAGAGATCCTGCTGGGTGGGTACTACACGCCCAGCGTCTCGTGCGTCGACTCGTTAGAGACCGGCACGCGCATGCGTACCGAGGCCGTCGACAACGGCGTGCTGTCGGTCTTCGCCAACACCGAAGTGCTCGACCTCGAGACCGAGGACATCAACGGTGTCAGCACCATCAAGGCGGTCGTCACCGACCGGGGCCGCATCGAGGCCGACTACGTAGTGGTCGCGTGCGGCGTGTGGAGCCCGCGCATCGCCAAGATGGCCGGCGCCATCATCCCCCTCACCCCGGCCGTGCACCAGATGGCCGACGTCGGCCCCATCGACATCCTGCAGCAGAGCGGTGCCGAGGTCGCGTACCCCATCGTGCGCGACATGGAC
>JANNFQ010000620.1:0-5817 GCA_031380045.1 Acidimicrobiaceae bacterium | reverse complement strand
ATGCCTCGATCGTCGCATTGCCGGCGGCTTCGGCCGGTGATGCCAATTCGCGCCGGGGCATGGCATCGATCTGATCTTGCGGATGTCCGTGACGGAAACCGTGTGGGGGTGGGGCGGTCGAGTACACGCCGAACGCATGCTTGGTGGTGTAGCCACCGTTGCCCCAGACCAGCCCACGTTCTCCAGGCCGATCGCGCAGGTCGTTCATCATCGTTGCGATCGCATTCATCACGTAGTTGTTCCACGGTCCGCCGGCGAACGGCAGCCCTCCGGTGCGAGTCAGTTGGCGGTCGAGGTCCAGTCCCAGACTCTGTGCGCCCAACTGCACCGCCGAAGGGAAGCACGAGTACAGATCCACGATGTCGATGTCGTCGATGGTCAGCCCGGAGATCTCCAGGGCCTGACGTCCACCCAGCTCGATCGCGGGCGTCTGGTGGAACGACCAGCGGTTGCTGACGAACTGGTGCTCGTGGCAATCAGTTCCTGAATGGATGAACACCCACCGGTCTTCGGGTACACCCAGCGAGCGTGCCTTCTCGACCGAACAGATGATCAGCGCCGACGCCATGTCGACGTCGTTGTTCGAGTTCATGTACTTCGGGTAGGGCGAACCGATCATTCGATTCTGTGGGCTGACGGTTCGGATCTGCTCGGCCGATTTCGCCTCGCGGCTCCACGCGTTCGGGTTGTCTGCGGCCACCTTGCTGAAGCGCGACCACAGCTCGCTGATGTGCACCAGATGATCGTCCGGGCTGCGGCCGGCGGCGGCACGAATCGCCGTTTCGAACATGGGATAGACCTGCACGGGCATGATGATCTTGCGATCGATCTCGCCAGGGTGGCTCATGGCCAGTTCTTCGCCCAGCACCACGGGCAACGCATCGGCCGGCGCCTTGTGCCACGTCAGTTCGACGCCCTCTTTGCGGGCGCGCATGCGCGTTCGCCACGACTCGCCACCCGTCAGCACGGCGATGTTCATCTCGCCGGCCTGGATCTGGGTGGCCGACCGGTTGACCAGGCTCTGTGGGCTGTTGCCACCGTTGGTCGACACGGCATGCTCGTCGGTGGTCAGCCCACATCGTTCGGCGACCACCAGTGCGGGGTTGCCGTACTTCCAGCTCAGCAGGCTGACGACGCGGACCGAATCGACGTGACCCAGCGAGGCCAAGCCCGCGTCGGCCACAGCCAACCTGATCGCCTCGCTCATCAACGTCGCGGGGTCCAACGCATCATCCAAGCCAGCTGCGTGGTGCTGGAACTGGCCTGAGCCGACGAGAACTGGAGTGCGCGGGTCGAGGGTCACCCTGCGAGGCTACGAAATCCGGTCTGTGTGTCGCTCATCGCGTCGCCCACGGGGAGACGTAAGCTCGGCGGCCGTGTCACGAATCGCCATCGGGTCAGACCATGCCGGCTACGAGTTGAAGCAGCACTTGATCGGCGTCCTGGAATCGCAGGGACACTCACTCATCGATCTCGGTACGGACAGCACCGCCAGCGTCGACTACGTCAGCTACTGCGCGGCCGTCGGTCGCGCCGTGCGCAACGGCCAGGCCGACCTGGGCATCGTGCTGGGGGGCAGTGGCCAGGGCGAGCAGCTTGCAGCCAACAAGGTGCGCGGCGTCCGCGCCGCGCTGTGCAACGAGCTGTACACCGCACGGTTGGCACGAGCGCACAACGACGCCAACGTGCTCAGCATGGGCGCACGCGTCGTGGGTGTTGGGTTGGCGGAAGAGATTCTCGCTACCTTCTTGGGCACCCCCTTCGACGGCGGCCGCCACCTTCGCCGTGTGCAACAACTCATGGCGCTCGAGCAGGAGTTCTGATCATGCCCTTCCCCAGCGACACCACGCCCGACACAGCGGTCTTCGATCTGATCGACCGCGAGGTGCAACGTCAGTGCACCGGCTTGCAGCTGATCGCCAGCGAGAACTTCACCTCGCCCGCCGTCATGAAGGCGGTGGGCAGCGCACTGACCAACAAGTACGCCGAGGGCTATCCCGGCAAGCGGTACTACGGCGGCAACGCCATCGTCGATGACATCGAGTCGCTGGCCATCCAGCGCGTGAAGGCGCTGTTCGGCGCCGACCATGCCAATGTGCAACCGCACAGTGGGGCCAACGCCAACATGTGCGCCTACCAGGCCGTCCTGAACGCTGGCGACACCGTGCTGGGTCTCAGCCTGGATCACGGCGGGCACCTGACTCACGGCTCGCCGGTCAACGCGAGTGGCAAGCTGTACAACTTCGTTGCCTACAAGGTGACCCCCGGCGACGAACGCATCGACATGGATCAGGTGCGCGACCTGGCCTTGGAACATCGGCCCAAGCTCATCGTCGCCGGCACCACCAGCTATCCGCGACGGTTGGACCCGGCGCCGTTCAAGGCGATCGCCGACGAGGTCGGCGCACTGTTCATGTTCGACGCAGCGCACATCGCCGGCCTCATTGCCGGTGGCGCCGCGCCCAACCCGGTCCCGTACGCCGACATCGTCACGTTCACCACGCACAAGACGCTGCGTGGCCCGCGCGGTGGCTGCATCCTCAGCACAGCGCAACATGCCGCCGCCATCGACAAGGCCGTGTTCCCAGGCTGGCAGGGGGGCCCGTTAGAGCACGTCATCGCCGGCAAGGCAGTTGCCTTCTTCGAGGCATCGCAGCCCAGCTTCACGCAGTACGCGCATCAGATCGTCAACAACGCCAGCGCACTCGCCGAGGCGTTGGTGCAACAGGGATTCCGATTGGTCAGCGGTGGCACCGACAACCACTTGATGGTCGTCGATCTTCGCACCTTCGATGCCGACCTGACCGGCAAGGAAGCGCAGTTGGTGCTGGACAGCGCCGGCATCACGCTGAACAAGAACACCATCCCCGACGACCCGCGCAGCCCGTTCGTGACCAGCGGCCTGCGCATCGGCACACCGTCGGTCACCACGCAAGGCATGTGCGAGCCACAGATGGTCACCATCGCGCAGCTCATCGCCCGGGCCCTTCGCCAGCGAACCGATCGGACCGCGCTCGATACGGTGCAGGCCGAGGTCGGCGAACTCTGCTCACGCTTCCCGGCGTACGCCTGAGCCTGCGCAGACTGCCGGTTTCGTTCCGTCGTGCCCTCCACCGGCGCCTACCTGATCATCGGCGCAGCGGCAGCCTTCATCACCTTCGTCACGACACCAATCGTCGGTCGGTTCGCCAAGAGCGTGGGTTGGGTGTACGAGCCGAACGAGCGCACCGTGCACACCCGACCGACCCCCGACGTCGGCGGCATCGCGCTGTTCCTTGGATTCATCGGTGCCTTCGCGATTGCGCGGTTGCTGGACACGTTCGATCCGCTGTTTGCTCGCAACTTCGAACCGCGGGGCGTGCTGTACGCGGCTGCAGTCATGTTCGCAGTCGGCCTGATCGACGATGTCCGCGAACTGTCGGCGCCGGCCAAGGTGGCCGGCACGGTGGTCGTCGCGGTCATCCTGGTGTACTACGGCGTCACGATGTTCCGCTTTCGTCTGCCGTTCATCGGCGTGTGGTTCCTCAGCGACGACTGGATTCCGCTGATCACCGTGCTGTGGGTGCTGGGCATGAGCCAGGCGATCAACCTCATCGACGGCCTCGACGGCCTTGCAGCTGGTGTTGTCGCCATCGGCGCGTTCTCGTTCTTCCTGTACAGCCAACGGCTGAACGAGCTCGATCTGTTGACGCCGCCAAACCTGGGGCCGCTGATCGCAATCATCACCGTTGGCATGTGCCTGGGGTTCCTGCCACACAACTTCAACCCAGCGCGCATCTTCATGGGCGACGGCGGCTCGCTGCTGTTGGGGTTGCTGCTGGCCGTCAGCACCAGCGTGGTCGGCGGTCGGGCCGACCCCACCAAGCCCAGCCAACTGCCCGGCCAGACGTTCTTCTTCTTGGCCCCCTTGTTCATCCCACTGTTCATCCTTGGCGTGCCCATCCTGGACACACTGTTCGCGATCATCCGTCGTGCTCGACGCGGTCAGGGCCTGGCCACTGCCGACAAGGGCCATCTGCACCACCGCCTGATGGAGATGGGCCATGGGCAACGGCGTACGGTGCTGATCTTGTGGGGGTGGACGGCGTTGCTCAGCGCATTCGTGCTGTACCCGGTCATCACCGGCAGCGGCGTCAGCTACATCCCGATCGGCGCCGCCATGCTGAGCTTGGCGCTGTACACCGTGTTGCACCCGCAGATCAGGCGACAGCGCGGCCCTGAATGACTTGTGGCCCATGAATGAGGGGTGGCCGGTGTGGGCTACGGTGTTCGCGCGCACAGTTTGGACGGCAAGCGCTGGCCGGTTAGATTGTGTACGCGTTCACAAGCTCGTCACGACGATGTGACAGCGCGCCAGGAGCCAGGACACCGTGAAGCTTCTTCCACGCAAGCCGATCAATGCCGATTCGAACGTCGGCCGGGGCATCGAGTTTGCGCTGGCGATCCTGCTGTTCCTCGGCCTTGGTTACCTCATGGATAGTTGGCTCGGTACACAGCCGCTGTTCATGATCGTGATGTTCCTGGTAGCCGTCGTCGGACAGTTCGCGGCCATGTGGTATCGCTACGACGCCAGCATGGCGGTGCACGATGCGCAGCGGTCTGCCGGCATTCATCAACGCCAGACCACGACGATCAGCACGTCCAGCGACAACCTCACCAGCGAAAGGGGTACGGCATGACGCAACCGATCAATCTGTTCACCACTCGCCTCGACGGGCCCGCGCCCGAAGTCAGTGTCACCAAAGACATGGTGAAGCGTGGTCTGTTCGTTGCACCGGTGCTCATCGCCATCTGCGGTGTCATCTGGGGCATGGACGGCGCTTGGTCGGGCGCCTATGGCATCGCCCTCATCCTGGTCAACTTCGGCATCGCCGCCGGGCTGATCGGATTCACCGCGCGGATCAGCCTGGGTTTGATGATGGGTGCCGTGCTGTTCGGCTATCTGTTGCGTCTGGGATTGATCTTCATCGCAGTGCTTGCCGTCAAAGATGCCGGGTGGATTTCACTCCCGGCGCTCGGAACGACCATCATCGTCACGCACCTCGGCCTGCTGATCTGGGAGATGAAGTACGTCTCGATGTCGCTCACCTATCCTGGCCTCAAGCCCGCCCGCCAAACCACCGCTACGAACTGAAGGCTGACGCACAATGCTCGGTTTGACCTTCCCGCCGATCAACGAACTCATTCGTTGGCGAGACATTTTCCCCAGCTTCAACAAGGTCGGCCTGATCGCCGTCCTCGCGTCGCTGATCGGCATCGGCATCTTCTTGCTGGCCGGCAACAGAGACCCGTTGAAGGCACCCAAGGGTGTGCGCAACCTGGCCGAGACCGGCGTCGAGTTCATCGAAGAACAGATCGTCATGCAGACGATGGGCAAAGAAGGGCTGCCGTGGACGCCGTTCCTGCTGTCGCTCTTCGTCTTCATCTACCTGTGCAACCTGCCGGGCATCATCCCCCTCTTCCAGATGCCGGCCACTGCGCGCATGGCCATCCCGCTGTTCCTGGCACTGGTCGTGTGGGTCGTCTACAACGTGGTCGGTTTCAAGCACAACGGCATCAAGTACATCACCGGCATGGCCTGGCCGCACGGCGTGCCGGTGGCCATGCGCCCGCTGGTGGGTGTCATCGAACTGCTGTCCAACATCGTGTTGCGGCCCTTCTCGCTGGCCGTCCGACTATTCGCCAACATGTTGGCCGGCCACATGTTGCTCATCACGTTCGCGTTCCTCAGCGATGCGATGTTCACCGCCCAGACCAAGCAGTTCTTCCTACGGCCCATGGGCGTGCTGCCGCTGTTCATGCTGGTCTTCCTGACAG
>JANNFQ010000583.1:0-5717 GCA_031380045.1 Acidimicrobiaceae bacterium | reverse complement strand
TGAACGGAATGGTCCTCGTCACACGAAACGTTCGAGACTTCGACCGCTTCGCAGACCTCGAAGTGTTCGACCCGTGGACATACGAACGATCTCCACGTGACACGCCAGTGGCAGACTGATTGCATGACGACGTTGCATTGGGCCGACGGGCAGATGGAGATCCACAAGGTGGTCGTGGGTTCGTATGCCAACAACGTGTTCGTGGTTCGCTGCCGCCACTCGGGCGACGCAGTGCTGATCGACGCCGCCAACGAGCACGAGCGGCTGCTGGAGCTGTGCCAGCGACTGCACGTGCGCCGCGTGTTAGAGACGCACGGCCACTGGGATCACATCGGCGCCGTGCCGCAGCTGCGCGAGGCCGGCTACGAAGTGGCCGTCACCGCGCTGGACGCTCCGATGTTGAAAGACGTCGGTTACGACGTGTTCTTGGACGACGCCGAGGTGATCGAGGTGGGCAAGCTGCGCCTGCACGCCATCCACAACCCCGGCCACACTCCGGGATCGATCTCGTTCCTGGTGGAGGGTTCGCCAGTGTTGTTCTCGGGCGACACGCTGTTTCCCGGCGGCCCGGGCAACACCAGCTTCGACGGCGGCAACTTCGCCACCATCATCGATTCGCTCGACAACCGGCTGTTCACGCTGCCCGCCCACACCGTGGTCATGCCAGGCCACGGGGTCGACACCACCATCGGTAACGAACGACCTCACCTGGCCGAGTGGGTCGAGCGTGGCTGGTAGCGCGCACGGCACCTCCAACTCCCCCATCGCTGCGAATCAACCACTGCCGTCCCGCCGCGGGCGAACACTGGACGACTACCTTCGCTCTCGTTCACCCGGTCTCGACGTCGTCCGCCTGCTGCTGGCATTCCTGGTGTTGGTCAGCCACACCTGGCCGCTGGGCGGCTTTGGCACCGAGCCCTCGTCGCCACTCACGCCCCACTACCTGACCCTCGGCGGGTTCGCCGTGGCCGGCTTCTTCGGCCTCAGCGGTCTGCTGGTCGGGCGGTCGGCGCTGACCCGCTCGCCCAGCGCGTACACCCGGGCGCGCATCGTGCGCATCGTCCCGGCCTACTGGACGGCGCTGGCGTTCGGCGGCTTCATTGTGGCCGCGCTGGGCTGGGTCCACTCGCAGGGTTCGCTGGCCGGGTTCATGACGCTGGAACCGGGCGGGCCAGTGGGGCATGTGCTGCGGGGCGCGTTGTTTCCGCTGAAGTTCAGCTACGGCGTGAACCACGTCTTCATCACCGATACCCCATTCGGCCGCAGCGAGGGCATCAGCTTCGTCAACGGATCGCTGTGGACGCTGCCCCACGAGATGCGCTGCTACGTGGTCGTCGGCCTGGTTGCCGTGGCCGCGCGCCGATACGGCAGCCGACTGGCGGTGTCGGTGGCATGGGTTCTCGTCGGCGCGTTGGCAGTGGCCTACTGGATCAGCGCGGCCCCGGTCGACTTCGTCATCGACTCGTATGCCACCAAGCAACTGGTCATGTTCGTCTTCATCTTCCTGTCGGGAACGCTGGCCGCGGTGTGGGCAGACCGCATCACGTTGTTCGGCCCGCTGCCACTGATCGCACTGGCGCTGGGTCTGATCGCCGGGCACACTTCGCTGTTCCTGTCGGAGCACATGGCCGGCTCGCTGCTGGTGTTGATCCTGGCGCCCATCGCGGCGGTGCTGGAGCCGATCGGCCGCATGCTGCGCGGCGTCGACATCTCGTACGGGCTGTACCTGTACGCGTGGCCCGTGCAACAGCTGGTGGCCATGTACTCGCTGGCCGACAACGCTGCGTTGTTCATCGTGCTGTCCACGATCGGCACCGCGGTGTTGGCAACGGGCAGCTGGTTCCTGATCGAGCGCCCGGCCATGGACCGGTGGCGGCGACCGATGAACCAACCCGCGGCGGCCGCAGCGACATGAACGACAAGGCGCTGCGCTACGACGAGCGTCCCGACGACGACACGCCCGTACACACGATCGACCTGCCCGACACGCCCACCCGCGATCGCAACATCGTCGCCCACGCGTGGATCGAAGCACCTGCCGAACTGCTGGCACTGGGCGCCGACCTGCCCGGTCAACCCGAGGCCACGTACAAACGGCGCATCGCCACGTGGCTGCTGTGGCGCGCCGGTCCGGCCAGCGGCGGCGACGCTCGGTATTGGGCGGCCGACCGCACCGACCTCAGTCGCCAGATGACCTTCCGGCTGCACCCCGACAACCGGGGCGACGGCATCGGTCCCAGCGGTGCCCGCCATCAGCGCTTCCGCACCTGGAAAGAAGACCTGTTGGGTCGTGAGATATCGTGACAGCAGTGAACGCCTCCGCCAACACCCTGGTGCCCCATACCATGGTGCCCGCGGCGTTGCCGGTCGCTCACCAGACGCCGTCGTTGCGTGCTGACGGTCGAGCGCATCCGGCGGTTCGCGACCAGTTGCGGCGCATCCCTTCATGGCGCAACGCGCTGTCGGTCGTCGGCTTGTTCGTGCAGACGGCCGTCATCATCGTGGTCGGTGTGCGCTGGGCGCCGTGGACCGTCGTGCCTGCGTTCTTGTTGATGGGTCGCACCCACGCGCAGTTCGCATCGCTCATGCACGAGTCTGCGCATCGACTGCTGTTCTCGAACAAGCGCACCAACGATGTGGTCGGGCGGTGGTTCCTGGGGTACCCCAGCTTCACATCCACCGATGCATATCGGCGCGTGCACATGGCTCATCACCGCCAAGAGTTCGGCCCCGACGAGCCCGACATGGCGCTGTACCGCGGCTACCCGATCAGCCGCGACAGCTTGCGGCGCAAGCTGGTTCGCGACGCCACAGGTCGCACGGGCATGAAGTTGATGCGCGGTCTGTTCGGCAACGCCCGCTCGACAGATCAGCGGTCGCGACGCACGTTCTGGAAGATCATGCTGATGCAGGCCGTGCTGCTGGCGGCGGCCGTCGTCAGCGGTCACTGGTGGGTGTATCCGGTGCTGTGGGTCGCTCCGTACCTCACGGTGTGGCGCGTCATCAACCGCCTGCGTTCCATCGCCGAGCACGGCGGCATGCAGCTGTCGTCCGATCGTCGCCAGACCACGCATTCGGTCGCGCAGTCGCGGCTTGCGCGCTTTGCACTGGTGCCGTACAACATCGGCTGGCACCTGGCCCACCACGTCGATTCGGGCATTCCGTTCCGCAACCTGCCGCGGTTGCATCGCCTGTTGCACGACAGCGGCTACGTCGATGCGACCATCGAGTACCCCTCGTACCACGCCTTGTGGCAAGCGCTTGCTGCCGGCTCGTCGCCACCGCGCTGAACAGGGATCTCCAGCCATGGTGAACATGCACAAGTGGGATGACTCGACCGAACTGTTCGCGCATTCGGTCATCGGCTACGCCATCGAGCGGTTGCGGCTGCCCAAGGATCCGAAGTGGGGCTCGCAGCCCTGCGAGGTGCTGGACGCGGCCATCGCCCACGCGATCAGCCCGCAGGGTGCAGGTGCGTACGAAGCGCTGCGCCTGGCTCGCGATGTGTTGATACCTGCGTGCCGACCCATGGACGATCCCATGAACCTGGCCTACGTACCCACTGCGCCCACCGTTGCGGCGACCATGTTCGATCTGGTGGTCAGTGCGTCGTCCATCTTCGGAGGCGCATGGGAGGGTGGTGCCGGAGCGATCGCCGCCGAGAACCAGGCGCTGCGCTGGCTGGCCGATCTGGCCGGATTCCCAGCCCAGGCAGGCGGAGTGTTCGTCTCTGGCGGCTCGGCCGCAAATCTCAGCGCTCTCGTGACCGCGCGCTCGGCGCACACCGACCGTCACGGTCGCCGCGGGCGGATGGCGTTCGCGGCAACCACCGAGGTCCACGCGTCGGTGCGCGCAACGGCGCGGGTCATGGACGTCGACATCGTGCCGGTCGAGGTGGACGACCGCGATCGAATGACCGGCGCCGCACTGGAACGGGCACTCGAGGCGAACGACCAGTCGGCCGAACCGCTGGACGTGTTCGCCGTCGTCGCTTCTGCCGGCACCACCAACGCAGGCGCCATCGACCGGCTGGACGAGGTGACCGCCGTGTGCCGGCAGCGGGATCTGTGGCTGCACATCGACGGTGCCTACGGGCTGGCTGCGCTGTGTTCAGCACAGGGCCGTGCCCGGCTGGGCGCGGTCGCCGGCGCCGACAGCTTCGGCGTCGATCCGCACAAGTGGCTGTTCGCCCCCTACGACTGCGCCGCGTTGTTGTACCGCGACCCAACCCTGGCGGCGCGTGCCCATGCACAACACGGCGACTACCTGGACGCAGTCGACCGCAACGAGTGGAACCCCGCCGACTACGCCTATCACCTGTCGCGGCGGGCGCGTGGCCTGCCGCTGTGGTTCTCGTTGGCCACCTACGGCACCGATGCCTACGAGGCAGCGATGGACGCCACCTTGCACACTGCGCGAACCTTCGCCGACTCGGTCGATCGACGACCCGAGTTCGAGCTGTTGTTGCAGCCCGAGCTGTCGATCGTGCTGTTCCGTCGCATCGGATGGACGGCCGACGACTACCACCAGTGGAGCGTCAGCCGAGCACGTGACGGCGTGGCGCTGGTGGTTCCCACCAAGTGGCGCGGCCAGGTCTGCATGCGCATCTGCGTCATCCACCCCGACACCACCATCGATGCCCTGGACCACCTGCTCGACGACATGGCCCTCGACGACATGGCCCTCGACGACACGCCACGGGCATGACCGGCGGATTCTGACTCGAGGGGTTTCCACTACGGTGATAGGGGAAATACACTGGCCTCCGTGACCACGAGCGAGCTGTTCCGGATCGTTGACCTGCACGCCCGTCCGGCGGACACCGATGGGCCCACGCCCGAGATCCTGCGCGGCCTGTCGCTGCAGGTGAACGCAGGCGAAGTGCACGCGATCATGGGCCCCAACGGTTCGGGCAAGAGCACGTTGGCCAACGTGTTGCTGGCGTCACCCGAGTACGAAATCACCAGCGGCTCGATCGTGTACCAGGGCGACGACATCACCGATTGGCCCACCGATGTGCGCGCCAAGGCCGGCATGTTCCTGGCATTCCAGTACCCGCAAGAGATCCCCGGTGTGTCGGTCATCCAGTTCCTGCGGCAGGCACTGTCGGCCCGCAAGGGCATCGACTTGTCGGTGCTGGAGCTGCGGCTGGCCAGCATGGACTGGATGAAGCGGCTGGGCATGGACAGCTCGTTCGTCGATCGATACCTGAACGAGGGCTTCAGCGGCGGCGAGAAGAAGCGCAACGAGATCATGCAGATGGCCATCCTCGAACCGCAACTCGCGATCTTGGACGAGACCGATTCGGGCCTCGACATCGACGCGCTGCGCATCGTGGCGGAAGGCATCCGCGCTGTTCGCGCCGACCGACCCACCATGGGCGTGGTGCTCATCACGCATTACCAACGGCTGCTCGACGAGTTGCGCCCCGACCACGTGCACATCCTGGTGAACGGACGCATCGTTGCCAGCGGTGGCATGGAACTGGCCGAACGACTGGAACGCGACGGTTACGAGGCGTTCCGATGAGCCAACGGCCGACATCCGGCAGCACAACGGGTGACGTCGCCGACATCGACGTCGAAACGATCCGCAGTCGCTTCCCCATCCTGTCGCGCCAGATCGACGGCGCCCCGCTGGTGTACCTCGACTCGGCCAACAGAGCCCAGAAGCCTCGTGAAGTGATCGACGCCATGTCGACGTTCATGGAGCACTCG
>JANNFQ010000568.1:0-3367 GCA_031380045.1 Acidimicrobiaceae bacterium | reverse complement strand
CAATGAGACCTTCGCCGGCTCGGGCAACGACTTCGTCATGGCCGGGCTGGGCGGCGACGCGGTGCAAGGCGATGGCGGCGACGACTGGCTGGAGGGCGGCGACCAGGGCGACGGCCTCAGCGGCGACAGTGGCAGCCCGTTCTTCCTGGACGAACTGCAGCGTCCGGGGCACGACGTTTTCCTCGGCCAGACGGGCGATGACCGTCTCGACGGCGAGGGCGGCGACGACATCTCCGTCGGCGGCCCGGGTCTCGACCGCATCAACGGTGCGGCAGGGTTCGACTGGCAAACGGCAGGTGTCGCCAATCAAGGCGACAGCGTCGGGGTCGACTTCGACCTGACGAACCTGCTGCTGGCAGTGGGGAACCCGATCGATACCAGCGACCGCTTCTTGCTGGTCGAGGCGCTGTCCGGCAGCGCATTCAACGACACCATTCGAGGCGACAGCATCGTGCCAGCAAACCTGTTGACAGGGGCGGTGGTCGGTAGCGACAACCTGACTGTGGCCGGCATCGCCAGGATCAGTGGCCTTTCGGCCATCTTGCCGGCGGGTGCCACCACGTGGGGGGCCGGCAACATCCTGATCGGCGGCGCGGGCAGCGACGTGTTGGAAGGTCGCGGTGCCGACGACGTGATCGACGGAGACCGTCAGCTGCAAGTACGGATGAGCGTGCGCAACAGCCCGGCGGGTGCACAGATCGGCTCGGCCGATGCCCTCACCCAGCCGTACGTGGTCGGCAGCCCGATCACCTTGCAGCAGGCGATCCTGGCCGGCACGGTCGACACGGGCAACATCGCGCTGGTGCGCGAGATCGTGAACGCACCGAACGCCGGCGACCTTGATACGGCGGTGTTCTCAGGAGCATTCACCGACTACACGGTGACCGATGTGGGCGGCGTGATCACCGTGACCGACAACGTGCCGTTGCCGTTCGACGACGGCACCGACACGATCCGAAACGTCGAGTCGCTGCAGTTCACGGATCAGACCATCAACCTGATCAACACGTCGGCGCCCTCGGTCGACAGCAGGACGCCGGCGGCCGGGGCCGTCGATGTGTTGCTGGACGCGAATGTCACCGCCACGTTCAGCGAGGCGGTCACGGGCGTCACCGGCGCCAGGTTCACCCTGCGCCAGGGCACGGCGGCCGATGGTGTTCAGGTACCCGCCACGGTCACCTTCAACGCGACCACGCTGACGGCGACGCTGAACCCCACGGGCACTCTGACGAACGGGTTCGTGTACACCGCTCGGCTGCTGCCTGGCATCACCGATCTCGCCGGTGCAGCGTTGGCTCCGGTCACGTGGTCGTTCACGGCGGTGGGTGCTGCACCTGCGGTCACGGCGACGACGCCGATCAACGGGGCTGTTGCCGTGCCCATCGCGGCCAATGCCACGGCGACGTTCAGCGAAACGGTCAACGGCGTCGGCGACACGACATTCACGCTTCGTCAGGGCACGGCCGCCAACGGCATCCTGGTGCCGGCAGCGGTGACCTTCGACCCGACGACGCTGACGGCGACGTTGAACCCAACGGTCGACCTGTTGCCGGGCACCCTGTACACAGCCAGGTTGCTGACCGGCATCACCGATGTCACGGCGCTGGCCTTGCCGGCGACCTCATGGAGCTTCACTACTGCCGGGGCCTTGGCCTTGACCGTCGCGGCCACCACTCCGGCAGCGAACACGGTGGGCGTCATCGTGGGGTCGAACGTCACGGCCACCTTCAGCCGGGCCGTAGCCGGTGTCAGCGGAGCGACCTTCACGCTTCGACAGGGCACGACTGCCACGGGCACCCTGGTTCCTGCTGCCGTGTCGCTGAACGCGGCCAACACCGTGACCACGCTGAACCCCAACGCCAACCTGTTACCGGGCACCGTGTACACCGCCCGGCTGCTGACGGGAATCACCAGCGTCGTCGGTGGCGTGGCGTTGACACCGTTTGCTTGGTCGTTCACCACCGCCGGCACCCCGCCTCCGTCGGTCCTCGCCACATCGCCGGTGGCAGGCGCGATCGGTGTGGCCGTCGGGGCGAACACCACGGCGACGTTCAGCGTCCCGGTCACTGGCGTTGCGGCAAGCACGTTCACCCTTCGGGTAGGAACAACAACCACGGGCGCTCTCGTGCCCCGAGCAGTGTCGTTCAACGCGATCACGAACGTGGCCACGCTGAACCCCAGCGCCAACCTGTTGGCGGGCACCATGTACACCGCCCGACTGCTGGCCGGCATCACCAGTGTCACCGGCGGCGTGGCACTGGTACCGGTCACGTGGAGCTTCACGACGGCGGGAGGCGTGAACCCGCCACCAACGGTGGTCGCCACCACGCCAGCGGCCGGTGCCACGGGGGCCAGCCGCACGGCCAACATCACCGCGACGTTCAGCGAGGCGGTGGTCGGGGTGACGTTTGCACGTTTCGAGATGCGTGTCGGCACGTTGGCCACCGGCGCCCTGGTGCCCCGGGCAGTCAGCTACGACCCCGTCGCGCTCGTTGCCACGCTGAACCCCGGCTCCACCCTGCTGGCCAACACCCTGTACACGGTCAGGTTGCTGACGGGCATCACCGACTCGGCCGGGGCTCCGTTGGCGCCGGTCACATGGAGCTTCACCACCGGGCCGTGACCTGAGCTGGTGTAGCAGAGTGCTACACTTCCCTCCGGAGGTTGCTATGAGTTCCACTACTCCTACCCGCATCGATGACGAGCTGTATGCGTCGGCCAAGGTCGTCGGCCCCATCATGAGCCGCAGTGCCGCGCAACAACTCGCGCATTGGGCACGGATCGGACGCGAAGTCGAAGCATCCGAGGGCATCTCGCATCGTTCCGTCGCGGCAACACTCGCCGGTCGGCACCAGTACGACCGGTTGACATCTCACGAGCAGGCAGTGGTGCGCGCCGAGTGGGCCGAACGAATGGACGTTCTTCGTGCAGGCCTGAACTTCGCTGACGACTCCGCTGCTGCTGGCAAGCCGTATGTGGGTCTGGACGCAGAGGGACGCGTGGTTCGGTACGCACTCGACGGATCAGTGTTTGGCGTCGTTGCCGCCAGTGGCGACCCCATCGCGATCTCGACCGACGGCACCTGACCAATCGTGGGCGATCCGGTCCTGCATCTCATCGCAGGTCCCGACGGCGCTGGAAAGACCACGCTCCATCGCGCCGTCATCGGCCCCGTCGTTCATCTCCCCTTCATCAACGCCGACGTCATCGCACAGCAAGAACGAGCCGACTGCCTGGCCGAACGGCGTTCGTTCGTGACCGAGACGGTCTTCTCGCATCCCTCCAAGCTCGAACTGCTCGAAGCGGCCAAGACCGCCGGCTACCGCACCTACCTGCACATCGTCCTGATCCCCGAGGAACTCGCTGT
>JANNFQ010000469.1:0-3640 GCA_031380045.1 Acidimicrobiaceae bacterium | reverse complement strand
GGCCGGCGTGCGCGTCGAGATGCGGGCGCAGGCCCGGATGCAGATCCCGGTGAAGAGGGAGCAGTCATCGGCTACGGGCCCAGAACACAGAACTCGTTGCCTTCCGGGTCCAGCATCGTCGTCCAGCGCTGAGTCTCTTGCTGCACGCTGGCGCCCAACTGCTCACGATCGGATCGGTGTCACGTGTCAGGCCGAGGGCGGCGAGTCGCTCGATTTCTGCTTCGTCGTACGGGCGGACTTCGTAGTCGTCCAGCACTGCCGCCCAGAAGCGCGCCACGACCGGCGCCTGCCGGCAGTCGAACACGATCTCCACCACTTTTGCCACGTCGCTCATTCTGCTCTGACCGATGACAAGAGACCGACTGCGAAGGGCCGACGATCTCCGATCATGCGGCGACCGGAATGGTCTACTCTGCAGACCAATGCCCGGCACACTGCTGAACCCGACTCGAATGGCCGACGATGTCGCCGACCACTTCCGGGCGCTGATCCAGAGCGGCGAGATGTGCATCGGTGCGCGGCTGCCGCCGCAGCGCCAGCTGGCCAAGCAGCTCGGTGTCGGCCGGCAGGCGATCTTCGAAGCATTGGCCACGCTGGAGGTGCAGGGATACGTGGACACGCTGCGAGGCGCCACCGGGGGCACCTTCGTGTGCGAGCTGGAGCTGCCGACCGAGCGCTGGTTGGATCGGTTGCGCTCGAACATCGATCAGTTCGACGATGTGCTCGACTTCCGTATCGGCGTCGAGCGGCAGGCCGCCTCGCTGGCGGCGCAGCGACGTACGACCGCCGATCTGGATGCGATGCGAACCGCGATCGACGAGCTGGCGGCCAGCACCAGCCTGTCCGCCTATCGCGCCGCGGACGCTGCGTTCCATCGCGCCCTCTCGGCAGCGTCGCGCAGCGAGCGACTGACGCGCGCGACCTTCGAGGCACGCGCCGAACTGTTCTTTCCGGTCGACCGGTTGCAGTACGAACCGACCGTTGCGGCAACGGCGCGCGAGCACACGACCATCGCCCGCGCCGTCGATCGTAAGGACGCGAGCGCGGCGGCACGCGCCGTGGGTCGCCACCTCGAGCACACGCGCAGCAAGCTGCACTCGCTGTTCGCCGCCCAGGACGGCGAGCGCGAAAGAGAACCCGACAACGAACACGGCAACGATCAGAACGGAGCGACATGATCATCAGTCACGAGGGAAAGGTGGCCTTGGTCACGGGTGCCGGCTCGGGCATCGGCCGGGGTATCGCGCTGCGCCTGGCCGCCGACGGAGCATCGGTCGGCTGTCTGGACGTCAACCTGGAAACGGCAACCGAGACATGCGATCTCGTGCAGCAGGCCGGCGGCGCTGCAGCCCCGTTCTTGTGTGATGTACGACTTCGCCCGCAGGTCGAGGCGGCGGTCAGCGGCGTCGTCGAACGGTTCGGACGACTGGATCTGGTGGTGAACAACGCCGGCGTCGTCACCATGAGCGACCTGGATCATCTGACCGACGACGAGTGGGACTTCGTGGTCGACGTCAACTTGAAGGGACAGTTCATCGTGGCCCAGGTGGCGTCGCGAGCGATGCACGATGGCGGCGCGATCGTGAACCTCTCGACCGTCGAGGCCGCTGTGGTGGTGTCGTCGTCGGGCCACTGTCAACCCCACTACAACGCGTCGAAGGGTGGGGTGCCGATGCTGACCAAGGCATTGGCGGTCGAGCTGGCGTCGAAGGGAATCAGGGTGAACGCGGTAGCTCCGGGGCCGATCAACACGCGCTTCAGCGGCGGTGACATCACCGGCCCCGAGGCGATGGCGTTCATGCGCCAACGACTGCTGGTCGACCGGGTGGGCGAGCCCGAAGACATCGCCAATGCGGTCACCTTCCTGCTGTCGGATGCCGCGTCGTTCATCTCGGGCGTGCAACTGCCGGTCGACGGTGGGTGGTTGACGCGATGAACCAACTCGACATCGCCGAGCTGACGTCGCTGGGCTACGACACCGTCATCGTCGCTGCGCCCGACATGGCCGGACGCCTGATCGGCAAGCGGCTGACACCGGCCAAGCTGACACAGTTCCTCGAGCGCGGCATCGCCGTGTCGTCATGCACGTTCGGTTGGGACATCGCTCAGGACCTGGGCCTGGAAGTGCCGTACACCGGGTGGCACACGGGTTGGCGCGACTTCCTGCTGATCCCCGATCTGGCCACACTTCGTCCCGCGGCATGGCTGGAACGCACGGCCATCGTGCTGGCCGACATCGTCGAGGAACACGACCGATCGCCTGTCGAGATCGCGCCGCGACAGATCTTGCGACGCCAGATCGAAGCGCTCGCCGATGACGGGTTGCATGCCGACGTGGGCACTGAGTTGGAGTTCCACCTCTACCGCGACGGACTGGACGATCTGCGTCGGCGCGGGTACCGCGATCGCAACCCGTCGACCATCTTCCATGCCGACTACACCGTGCAACAGGTGAACGCATGGGAGCCCTTCTTCCAGCGCCTGCGCAACTGCCTGGACGCCAGCGGACTGGATGTCGAGATGAGCCAGGGCGAGTGGGGCCTGGGTCAGTGGGAGATCAACCTGACCTACGGCGACGCCATGGGCATGGCCGACCGCCACACCATCTTCAAGCTGGCGGTCAAGGACGTGGCCGCGCAGGCGGGCATGGCGGCCACGTTCATGCCCAAGCCGAATGCGGGCGAGGTCGGTTCCTCGTGCCACGTACACGTGTCGATGCGCGACTCGAAGGGCGACCATCCCTTCTACGACCCCGCGGCCATGGATCACATGTCGGCGATGATGCGTGCGTCGATCGGCGGTGTGCTGGAACATGCGGCGCCGTTGATGGCGTGGTACGCGCCGACCATCAACTCGTATCGACGCACCAACTCCAGCGACTTCGCCGGCCACGGTGCCACGTGGGGATACGACAACCGAACAGTGTCGTGCCGAGTGGTGGGAACGTCGGCCGAGTCGCTGCGCCTTGAGTGGCGTGTGCCCGGCGCCGACGTGAATCCGTACCTGGCCGTGGCGGGGGTCATCGCGTCGATGCGCGCCGGGATCGCCGACGACGCCGACCCCGGACCGGCCAGCACCGGTGACGCGTACCAGCAGCAGGCGGAGGCGTTTCCACGGCACCTGGGGCTGGCTGCCGACGCGTTCATGGCCAGCCCGTTCGTGACCGACTCGTTCGGCGCAACGGTTGCCGAGCAGTACGGGTTGACCGCCCAGTTCGAATGGAACAGGTTCCTGGAAGCAGTCACCGACTGGGAGCTCGACCGCTACTTCGAGGTGATCTGAATCCACGGCCGGCAAGGTTCGCGCCGTCGCACGCCGGCACCTTGGGGCCGACACTCAGCGCACCGATCGCCGGCTCTGTGCGGTGTCGGCATGCGACCCACGAGTAAGAGTATGACCAGTAGGATTCTTACCCATGAAGGTCACCGAGAAGGGCCAAGTCACCATCCCGAAAGATCTGAGGGACGCGCTTGGCATCGGTGCCGGCACCGAGGTCCAGTTCGAACGCAGCGACGACACCATCGTGGTGCGCAAAACGAGCGGCGCACCGACCCGTGGACGCCAGTTCGTCGAGCGTCTTCGCGGTCGAGGCGATGTTGCCATGACGACCGACGAGATCATGGCCCTCACCAGAGGATCC
>JANNFQ010000537.1:0-2032 GCA_031380045.1 Acidimicrobiaceae bacterium | reverse complement strand
CGTCGCTGACCATGCGGGTGAGCATGACGTGCCAGAGAGCGGAGTTCGCTTGGCGGTCGCCGCCGCGGTTGAGTCGGTGGCGTTCTTGTTTGCCAGCCGCTGCCGTCACCGTCGCGAGATTGTTCACGGAACCGTACGAGGTTGACCATGACGACCGGCCCAGTGTCGGGCAGGGAACGCACGAACTCGTCGTTGAGGTCGACGGGACCTTGCCGTGTCACCTTGCTGAGCCTACGCCGAGCGCTTCCACGATGCCGTATGCGGCCAGAGCGCGAGCCTGTCTCCCCGGCCAGAATCGACTGGACCAGCGTGCCCCATACCGATGCTCCTAGGGGTTGTCAAGGGCGAGTTGTCGGCGTGGGAGGTGTTGGTAGACCTCGCGGGCGATGTAGCGCTTGACGCATCGCATTGCCTCCTGTTTGGTGAGGCCGCCTTCGATGCGTCGGGCCATGTAGGTCTTGGTGCGCTCGTCGCTGACCATGCGGGTGAGCATGACGTGCCAGAGAGCGGAGTTCGCTTGGCGGTCGCCGCCGCGGTTGAGTCGGTGCCGTTCTTGTCGGCCGCTGCTCGCGTCGATCGGCGCGACGCCGCAGAGGTGAGCGAAGGTCGCTTCGGTGCGAAGTCGTTCGGGGTTGTCGCCGGCCGCGACGAGCAACGCGGACGCGCTGTCGGTGCCGACGCCGTGGAGCGCGACGAGCTCGGGGGCGGTGTCGGCCACGAGCGTCTTGAGGGTCTTGTCGATCGCTTTGATCTCGTCGTCGAGCGCGATCGCTCGGCGGGCGAGACTGCGGAGCGTGAACTTGGTGACCGAGTTGATGTCGTCACGGTCGCCGGGCCGGTAGCCGCTGGTCCGCTCGAGGAGCCGGTAGACGTTGAGCGAACGGAGCTCGGCGCGGATCTCGTCGGGCGCGGTCGAGATCAGTGAGCGCATCTGGTTCAACGCCTGCGTGCGGGCCTTGCGCGCCGAGAAGCGTGCGACACGCAGGACCCGCATGGCTTCGACGTTGCCATCACGGGTCTTCGCGAGACCATCACTGTCACCGGACTGGGTGGCTCGGGCAGCGGTGATCGCATCTTGCGGGTCGCTCTTGCCGCGCCGACGGCGGCGTTGCCGGTTCGGTCGGTCGACCTCGATCACGACGATGTCGTGACGGTGCAGGAACCGGGTCAGGCCGGCGCCATAGGAACCGGTGCCCTCGATCCCGACACGTTCGATCTCACCGAAACCTTGAAGCCAGCACAGCAGCCGGCGATACCCGGCCGGGGTCGTGTCGAACGACTCGACCCCGAGCAGCGATCCGCGTTCGTCGAGCGCGGCAGCGACATGGGTGTCGAGATGGGTGTCGACACCCGCAGTGATTCGTGATGACATGTTCATCGTCAGCCCTTTCGTGATGATCTCTCGGTGGGTTGACACTCAGCCGCCGCGGACGATGGACAGGACAGCGATGGGCCTCTTGAGACAGGCTCCTAGTAGGTCACTCCGTCCGAACCGGTGGGTGTCGAGCGTGGCGCCCGGACCAGGTCGACGGATCGTTATCAGGACAATCCGAAGACGTCAGCCGGTACAAGTTGGGTCAGACCCGGCCGGGACACCACGCTCAGCACGCTGACCCAATCTCACGACCAGATCAACACCCTCGATCCTCGCTGCCGGTTATACGTGTGATCCATGGCCTTGAGCCGCATCCCGATTTTCGCCACTCTGCGCGTTCATCATCGTAAGGGATCTGTTGGCCGCCAGTGGGCAGATTCTCGTGGCCACCAACACGCGTCGAACAGCTCACTGGCGTGGTGCGCGAACGGTGGTGGAGATCGTGCGCCGATGGCGACGTCGAAACGGTCACGGCAAGGCATAGGCGACGCTGGTTTTGCCCGACGCGACAAGGTCGCCGGGCAGGTGGCCTCCGGGGTGGCCGGGGTGAAGATCTGTGAGGTCCTCGCCCGCGACGGCGTCACGGTGCCGGAGTGCACGGTGCAGCCGATCATTCACGAGCGAGTTCGGTCCGCGTCGCGGGAGGGGGCGACGGTC
>JANNFQ010000504.1:0-5109 GCA_031380045.1 Acidimicrobiaceae bacterium | reverse complement strand
CGAGGCCGTGCTGCGATGAGCGTCATCCGTACCGTTCGTGTGCCCCTCGCCGATCGCGCCTACGACGTTGTGATTGGGCATGGGGCGCGTCACGAACTGGCATCGCTGTTGCCGCACACGGCGCGTCGCGCCGCCATCGTGACGCAGCGGGGCATCCCCGTGCAGGTCGATCCGGGCATCCCTTTCGAGGTCATCCACATCGGCGACGGCGAGTCGCACAAGCAGCTCGAAACTGTCGCCACGCTGTGCGATCACTTCGCGCGCATCGGCATCACCCGGACCGACGTCGTCATCGGAGTCGGCGGCGGGCTGGTCACCGACGTCGCCGGTTTCGCCGCATCCGTGTGGCATCGCGGTGTGCCCGTGGTGCACGTGGCCACCACTTTGTTGGGCATGGTCGACGCCGCGATCGGCGGCAAGACGGGTGTCAACACAACGGCCGGGAAGAACCTCATCGGCGCGTTCTGGCAACCGACCGGCGTGGTGTGCGATTTGGACGCATTGACCACCCTGCCACCGCGCGAACTTCGTTGCGGGCGTGGCGAGATGGCCAAGTACCACTTCTTGACGGGCGACGATCTGTTGGCCATGGACGAGGTCGACCGGGTGGCACGGTGTGTGGAGATCAAGGCGCAGGTGGTCGCCGCCGACGAGCGCGAGGGCGCCGACCAGCGTCGTGGGCGCGCGCTGCTGAACTATGGACACACGTTGGCGCACGCGCTCGAGATCGAGACCGAACATCGGTTGGCCCACGGCGAGGCGGTGGCCATCGGTCTGGTCTACGCAGCCCGGCTGGCTCGGGTGCTGGGCCGCATCGACGACGCCAGGGTGCAGCACCACATCGACGTGGTGGCGGGCGCCTACGATCTGATCACCGCGCTGCCCGCCGGGGTCGATCACCAGCGGCTGCTGGCGTCGATGCGGCGTGACAAGAAGGCGCTGAACGGCTTGACGTTCGTGCTCGACGGACCCGATGGGGTCGAGGTCGTCCCCGAGGTTGCCGGCGACGCTGCATTGGCGGCGTTGTCGCACATGGAGCAGTCGTGATCGCGCCGCGCATCGCCACCGATCGGCTGTTGCTGCGCGAATGGCGCGACTCGGATCGACCCACGTACGCGGCGCTGAATGCCGATAGCGAGGTCATGGAACACTTCCCGTCCACGCTCACCCCGCAGCAGAGCAACGAGATGGTCGATCGCATCCAGGCCACGTGGCAGGGCGGCTTCGGTCTGTGGGCAGTAGAGGTCGCCGATCCATCCCCGGCAGCTGCCGATCTCAAGGGCCAGTTCATTGGCTTCATCGGTTGCGTCGCGCCCTCGTGGAGCGCCGCATTCACGCCGTGTGTCGAGATCGGCTGGCGACTCGCCAAGCAATCGTGGGGTCACGGCTACGCTCCCGAGGGGGCGCGCGCCGCACTTGCGTGGGCGTTCCAGAACATCTCGTTGCCGAACGACGAGGTCGTCAGCTTCACGACCGTGGCCAACACCAAGTCGCGCCGGGTCATGGAGAAGATCGGCATGGTGCACGATGAGTCGCGCGACTTCGACCATCCGATGGTGCTCGATTGGTCGGGTGCCAGGCACGTGCTGTACTGCATCGACCGCCAACGGTTCCGAGCCACCGACACCTGAGCGCGCTCGTTCGCCCGCTGGTACGTCAGTCGCCGTCGCAAATCACGTCAGTCCCGAAGTGCCTCGTTCGTGGCACGATGGGGGAGTGGCGCTCATCTCATTGCTGCACGGTCCCAACTTGAACCTGCTCGGCCAGCGCGAGCCGGCGGTCTACGGCACAGCGACGTTGGACGACTACGTCCAGGCCGCGACCACGGCAGCGCAACAGCACGGCCATCAGGTCGACGCCTTCCAGTCGAATCACGAGGGCGATCTGGTCGACGCGATCCACGCCGCCCGCGACCGGTGTGCCGCCATCGTCATCAACCCTGGGGCACTGACGCACTATGCATGGAGCCTGCACGATGCGCTGGCCGCCTTCGCCGGTCCCATCATCGAGGTGCACATCTCGAACCCCAACGCTCGCGAACCGTGGCGGCACACCAGCGTGGTGTCGCCGGTGGCGACAGGCACCATCGTCGGGCTGGGCATGCACGGGTACGAGCTGGCCATTGCCGCAGTGGCCAAGAAGTTGCTGGCGTGAGCGAGTTGCCGCACATCTCGGTCGCAGCTCGCGCCCCGGCGATGCGAGAAGGCTTCGACGACATCGACGTGCTGATCGTCAGCGACCTGACGAACGTGCGGTGGTTGACCGGCTTCACCGGATCGAACGGGTTCGGTGTGGTGCTACCCGATCAGCTCGTCATCGTGACCGACGGGCGATACGGCGAACAGGCCGAGCGGCAGATGAGCAGCGCCGGTTGTGCGGGCACGGTGCAGGTCGGACGAACCGGTGCCGAGATCCTCGAGATCGTTGCCAAGGTTGTCGGCTCGGCGGCTCGGGTCGGTTTCGAATCGGCGCACACATCGCACCAACGATTCGTGCAGTTCGGCGCCGCCATCAGCGGCCAGCTGGTGCCCACGACGGGGCTGGTCGAGGTCGGTCGGCGCACGAAGGATCCGGCCGAGATCGCCCGTATCCACCACGCCTGCCACATTGCCGATGTTGCCCTCGCCCACGTGGCCGCGCACATCGAGCCCGGATGCACCGAGGTCCAGATTCGCAACGACCTCGAGCAGATGATGCGCGAGCTGGGTGCCCAGGGCCCCAGCTACGAGACCATCGTGGCCACCGGCCCGGTGAACGCGCCACTGCCGCACCACCGCCCCACCTCGACCGTCGTCCAGCAGGGCCACACAGTGGTGATCGACGTCGGTGCATTGATCGACGGGTATCACAGCGACATGACGCGGACGTTCGTCATCGGCCAGCCCACCGCGCTGCAGCATCAGGTGTACGACATCGTGCTGGCCGCGCAGTGCGCCGGCGTGGCGGCCGTCCGCCCCGGATTGACCACTCGCGAGCTGGACGCGGTGTGTCGCGACATCATTGCCGACGCTGGTTTCGGCCCATGGTTCAGTCACGGCACCGGTCACGGTGTGGGTCTGCTGATCCACGAAGATCCATTCGTCAACAGCGCCGGCGAGCTGGAATTGCAGGTCGGGGACGTGGTGACCGTGGAACCTGGCGTCTATCGTGGAGATTTCGGTGGCGTCCGCATCGAAGATCTGGTCGAAGTGACCAGCGACGGATGCCGCGTGCTCACTGCTTCGCCCAAGGACGTCCCATGCCTGCCATCAGTACCAACGACCTGAAGAACGGGATCACGCTCGAGCTCGACATCGGCCTGTTCCAGGTCGTCGAGTTCCAGCACGTCAAGCCCGGCAAGGGCAGCGCGTTCGTTCGCTCGAAGTTGCGCAACCTGAAGACCGGCAACATCCTCGAACGCACCTTCAACGCCGGTGTGCGCGTCGAGCAGGCGTTGCTCGACAAGAACGACATGCAGTTCCTGTACCGCGACGGCGACGAATACGTCTTCATGGACACCGCCAGCTACGAACAGATGAACGTGGCCCCCACCGCGCTGGGCGACGCGGCCGACTACCTGGTCGAGCAAGCCGTTGCCACCATTGCGTTCTACAACGGCGAGATCGTCACGGTCGAGATTCCGGCGTCGGTCGAGTTGACCATCGCCGACACCGATCCCGGCATCCAGGGCGACCGAGTCAGTGGCGCCCGCAAGCCGGCCACGCTCGAGACCGGCAAGGTGCTGCAGGTGCCGTTGTTCATCAACATCGGCGATCGCGTGAAGGTTGATACCCGCTCTGGCGAATACATCACGCGGGTCTGATGTCGCCCGAACGCGCGCCTCGCCGGCCGACCAGGTCGGCGCCGCGCACCGAGAACGACGCGCGCACAGATGCGCGCGAGCGGTCGATGATCCTGCTGTACGAGGCAGCCTCGAAGTCGTTGCCGGTCAGCGAGGTGGTCGAGGCACAGGTGGTGTCGCCCGACGCGCTGACGCGCCTGTTGGTACTCGGTGTCGACGAACATCGCGACCGCCTCGATGCCGAGATCGCCGCTCACGCGAAGGGTTGGACGCTGGCGCGCATGCCGTTGATCGACCTCACGGTCATGCGCATCGCCGGTTTCGAGCTGCTCGCCCGTCCCGAGGTGCCTGTGGCCGTGGTGCTCGACGAGGCGGTCGAGTTGGCCAAGCGATTCTCCACCGACGACTCGGGCAGGTTCGTCAACGGCGTGCTGTCGGCATTGGTGCCCGTGCTGCGCGGCAACGCCAATGCCGCACCGGCCTGACGTGATGACCGCGATCTCAGAAGCGGTGCGACCGGCCAAACTGACGCCGTGATCACGCTGTCGTCGGCCATTCCCGTGCGACGAAGAGTCAACGCCTTGGATCGTGTGCGCGCGATGAGCCTGTGGCAGTGGGGGCTGGTGGCGATGATCGCCGGCTACACCAGCTACTTCACCAAGGTGACGCTGGATGTTCATCATGGCCTGGGCACGTCGGCCTACGACTTCGGCCTGTACGACCAGGGCATCTGGTTGATGTCGCGGTTCCACGCTCCGTTCGTCACGCTGATGGGTCGCAACATGCTGGGCGACCACTCGTCGTTCATCCTGGTGTTCCTGGTGCCTGTGTACTGGCTGTTTCCCAGCGCAGGAGCCCTTCTGTTCGCGCAGTCGTTGGCCATCGCCCTGGGTGCCGTGCCGGTGTTCCTGCTGGGGCGCCGCCTGTTGCACAACGAGATGTTCGCGCTGACGCTGGCGGGCTGCTACCTGTTGCATCCTGCGGTCGGATGGACCAACCGCGAGAACTTTCACCCCGATAGCTTCATCGCCCCGCTGCTGGGCATGGCTATCTATGCCGCGGTCGAACGGCAGTGGAGAATGTACGCCGTCTTCTTCGTGCTGGCGCTGCTGGTGAAGGAAGATGCGTCGTTGGTGCTGGTGCCGCTGAGTGTGTGGGTGGCCGTGAAGCGCGATCGGCGCATCGGGCTGATGTCGGCGATCGGCAGCATCGCATTCATGTTGCTGGCCATGTTCGTGGTCATGCGCAACCTCATCGGTGTGCCCACGCGTAACTCGTGGCGCGTGCCGTTCGGCGGCCCAACCGGGTTCCTGAAGGCGGTGTTCACC
>JANNFQ010000474.1:0-18089 GCA_031380045.1 Acidimicrobiaceae bacterium | reverse complement strand
GCTGCCATCGAGTACGACCCCAACCGCACTTGCCGCATCGCGTTGTTGCACTACGGCGATGGCGAGAAGGCATACATCCTTGCGCCGAAGGGTCTCAACGTCGGCGACCACGTGTCGTCGGGCGCTGGCTCCGACATCAAGCCGGGCAACGCGTTGCCGCTGCGCTTCATCCCCGTCGGTACCACCGTGCACAACGTCGAACTGCGCCCCGGCCAGGGCGGCAAGATCGCTCGCTCGGCTGGCATGGCTGTGCAGTTGGTCGCCAAGGAAGGCGAGTACGCCACCTTGCGCATGCCCTCCACCGAGATGCGTCGCGTCATGATCGACTGCCGCGCCACCATCGGCGAGGTCGGCAACAGCGAGCACGAGCTCGTCAAGATCGGCAAGGCCGGTCGCAACCGCTGGAAGGGCAAGCGCCCGCAGACCCGTGGTGTGGCCATGAACCCCGTTGACCACCCGTTGGGTGGTGGCGAGGGCCGAACGTCGGGCGGCCGTCCTGCCGTGTCGCCGTGGGGCAAGCCCGAGGGCCGTACCCGCAACAAGAAGAAGGCGTCGCAGCAGCTCATCGTGCGCCGTCGCCGCACGTCGAAGGGCCGGAGGTAACCGCCAATGTCACGCAGCCTGAAGAAGGGCCCGTTCGTCGACGACCATCTGTTGAAGAAGGTCGACGCACAGAACTCGGCCGGCGAGCGCAAGGTCATCAAGACCTGGAGCCGTCGCAGCACCATCATCCCCGACATGGTCGGGCACACCATCGCCGTCCACGACGGTCGCAAGCACGTGCCGGTGTACGTCACCGAAAGCATGGTGGGTCACAAGTTGGGCGAGTTCAGCCCCACTCGTACCTTCCGATACCACGCCGGCCAAGAGAAGAACGCGAAGGGTCGCCGCTGATGACTGGTCCCAAGCTCAACGAGAAGCAGTTCGTCGCGGGCGAACGCAGCGGCACGAAGGCCAGCGCCAAGCACGTCCACTCGGGTGCATGGAAGGCACGCGTCGTCCTCGACCTCATTCGTGGCCTGCCCGTGCGTCAGGCCGACGAGATCCTGCAGTTCACCGATCGTGACGTCGCCATCATGGTGCGCAAGGTGCTGGCCTCGGCCGTTGCCAACGCCCAGCACAACGACGAGCAAGATCCTGAGGAGCTGTACGTCAAGGCGTGCTACGCCGACGAGGGCCCCACGCAAAAGCGGTTCACGCCTCGTGCCCGCGGCCGCGCCGGCGCGATCAAGAAGCGCAGTACGCACATCACCATCGTGGTCGATCGTCTCGACGATCGTCGTCTGGAAGTCGTCCAGGCTCGCGAAGCCCGTCGTACGGCCACCGGTCGTCGTCGTGGCGGCGCAGTCGCCGGCGGCAGCGCAGCATCACGCCGCGAGCGCGTGCAGCGCAGCCGTCAGCGTGCAGCCACGCTGAAGGGCGGCGACGCGGTAGTCACCGACGACAACGTCTCGGCCATCGCCGATGCCGACGACCAGATCCAGCACACGTCGACCGACCAGGGCAGCGATCCCGTATCGGCGCTCGACTTCGCCGGCAGCGCCGCCCCCGAGGCCGACGGCAGCGCGCCGGAGGGCTTCGAGATCAAGGGCAATGCCGACTCGATGCTGTACCACGAGCCGGGCACCCGCTACTACAACCAGACCGTCGCCGAGGTGTACTTCGACACAGCCGAGAGCGCCGAAGCAGCCGGCTTCGCCGCCCCCGGCAGCGGCGCCACCGCGACCGCGGATGCCGTCGAGAAAAGTGAACAGCCCGACGATGTCGGAAGCGAAGCGGACGACAAGGAGGGCAACTAGATGGGCCAGAAGATCAATCCTTACGGGTTCCGTCTTGGCATCACCACCGAGTGGAAGAGCCGCTGGTTCTCCGATCGCCAGTACAAGGAATACCTGACTGAAGACTGGAAGATCCGCCGCGCGCTCATGAGCAAGCTCGAGTCCGCTGCAGTCAGCCGCATCGAGATCGAGCGCACCCGTGACAAGGTCCGCATCGACATCCACACTGCCCGCCCCGGCATCGTCATCGGTCGTCGTGGCGCCCAGGCCGACGAGTTGCGAGCCCTGCTGACGCAGATCACCGGTAATCCCAAGGTGCAGCTGAACATCGTCGAGATCAAGAGCCCCGAGTTGGACGCCGCCCTCATCGCGCAGGGTGTCGCCGACCAGTTGGCCAACCGCATCGCCTTCCGTCGTGCCATGAAGCGAGCCGTGCAGAACGCACAGCGCGCCGGCGCGTTGGGCATTCGTGTGCAGTGCTCGGGTCGCCTCGGCGGCGCCGAGATGAGCCGTACCGAGTGGTACCGCGAGGGCCGAGTGCCGCTGCACACGCTGCGCGCCGACATCGACTTCGGCTTCCGCGAGGCTCGCACCTCCAGCGGTCGCGTCGGTGTGAAGGTCTGGATCTACAAGGGCGACATCGTTCCGTACAAGGCCCAGAGCGACGACAAGATCAGCCGCGAAGCCGCCATGGCCGTGGGCGAGACGTCGGGTCAGCCCGGCCCCCGCAAGGTGGTCTCGTCGGTCGGCCCGCGTCGTCTCGACGAGGTCGAGGCCGAAGCAGCGCCGCTGATCAAGGAAGCCGATCCCGAGCTCGAGAAGTTGCTCGACGAGGAAGAAGACATTGCTCGCCGCACCCACGACGGGCACGAAGCACCTCACTTCCGTGGGGAGGACTGACTCATGTTGATGCCCCGCAAAGTCGCTCACCGCAAGCACCATCGCGGTCGTACCACCGGAATGACCAAGGGTGGCGCCAGCCTGGCCTTCGGCGAGTACGGCATCCAGGCGCTCGAGCCCGGCTGGCTCAGCGCCCGCCAGATCGAGGCTGCTCGTATCGCCATGACCCGCGCCATCAAGCGCGGTGGCAAGGTCTGGATCAACGTCTTCCCGGACAAGCCCGTCACCAAGAAGCCTGCCGAGACCCGCATGGGTTCAGGCAAGGGCAACCCCGAGTTCTGGGTGGCAGTGGTCAAGCCCGGCCGGGTGCTGTTCGAGCTGTCGTATCCCGACGAGGCAACCGCCCGGCTGGCCCTCAACAAGGCCATCCAGAAGCTGCCGATCAAGGCCCGCGTCATCGATCGGACGGAGGTCTACTGATGGCCAAGACCAATGCCGAGCTCTCGGAGCTCGACCTCTCTGCCCTCGTCGACGAGCTCCGCGCCACCAAGCAAGAGTCGCTGAACCTGCGATTCCGCAACGCGACGGGCCAGCTCGACAACAACGCCGAGATCCGCACCGTGCGTCGCCAGATCGCACGCATCAACACCTACATCCGCCAGCGCGAGATCGCTGCCGCCGAGAGCGTGAAATCATGAGCGAAGAGACCACCGAAACCGAGACGCCGGCCGTGTCCCCCAGTACCGAACCAGCGGCTGCCACTCCCGCCGCTGCGGGTACCTCAGCCGATGCGGAATCTGCGGCCAGAAGCGCCCGCAAGGTGCGCGAGGGACTGGTCGTGTCGAACAAGATGGACAAGACCCTCACCGTCGCCGTCATCGAGCGCGTCCGTCATCCCAAGTACGGCAAGTTCATGATGCGCACCAAGAAGCTGTACGCCCACGACGAGGCCAATGACGCCAACATCGGCGACAGGGTCCGCGTCATGGAGACCCGTCCGCTCAGCAAGAGCAAGCGCTGGCGCCTGGTCGAGATCTTGGAAAGGGCGAAGTGATCTCATGATCCAGCAGGAATCCCGTCTCCGGGTGGCCGACAACAGCGGCGCCAAAGAAGTGCTGTGCATCAAGGTGCTGGGCGGCACGCGCCGTCGCTACGCCTCGATTGGCGACATCTTCGTGGCAGCCGTGAAGGACGCCATCCCCGGTGCTGCCGTCAAGAAGGGTGACGTCGTCAAGTGCGTCGTCGTCCGCGTCAAGAAAGAGAAGCGTCGTCCAGACGGCAGCTACATCCGTTTCGACGAGAACGCAGCCGTCATCATCAAAGACGACCTGACGCCGCGCGGCACCCGCATCTTCGGGCCAGTCGGTCGTGAGTTGCGCGAGAAGAAGTTCATGCGCATCGTCTCGCTGGCTCCGGAGGTGATCTGAGTGAAGCTCAAGAAGGGCGACACCGTGGTCGTCATCGCCGGCAAGGACAAGGGCAAGGAGGGTGAGGTCGTTCAGGTCTTCCCCACCAAGAACCAGGTCATCGTCAACGGCGTCAACACCGCGAAGAAGCATCAGAAAGCCCGCGCTGCCAACCAGCAGGGCGGCATCATCGACCGCGACATGCCGGTGGACGCCAGCAACCTCATGCTGGTCCACAAGGGCAAGCCCACCCGGGTGGGTTACCAGATCAACAAAGACGGCACCAAGGTACGCATCGCCAAGCGCAGCGGAGAGGTGATCGGATGAGCGACACCACAACCACCACGGCAACCGCAACAGCAGTAGCGGCACCCCGCCTGAAGCAGAAGTACGCCGACGAAGTGAAGGGCGCGTTGCAGCAGCAGCTCGAACTCACCAACGTCATGCAGGTACCGAGGCTCGAAAAGATCGTCATCAACATGGGCGTCGGCAAGGCCACTCAGCAGCCATCGCTGCTCGAGGGCGCTGTCCGCGACCTGACCATGATCACCGGCCAGAAGCCGGTCGTCACCAAGGCCAAGGATTCCATCGCCGGCTTCAAGCTGCGCGAGGGCCAGTCCATCGGCTGCAAGGTCACCTTGCGCGGCGACCGGATGTGGGAGTTCCTCGACCGGCTCATCGCCGTGGCGATTCCCCGTATCCGCGACTTCCGCGGCCTGCCGGCGCACAGCTGGGACGGTCGTGGTAACTACACCTTCGGCCTGGCCGAGCAAACGGTGTTCCCCGAGATCGACTACGACAAGATCGACGCTCCTCGTGGCATGGACATCACCATCGTCACCACGGCGACGACCAACGACCAGGGCCGCGCCCTGCTCGATGCGTTCGGTTTCCCGTTCAAGCGAGGCGCCGATGCAGGCGCCCCCGTCACTCAGCCCAAGCGTCGCGGCCCCCGCGGCAAGGGCGCTGCCTTTGCAGCGAAGAAGAAGTAAGGGAGGGCAACGACCATGGCAAAGAAATCGCAGATCAACAAGGCGAACGCCACGCCCAAGTACAAGGTGCGGGCCTACACGCGTTGCCGCCGTTGCGGCCGAGCGCGCTCGGTCTACCGTCAGTTCGGCCTGTGCCGCATCTGCCTGCGCGAAATGGCGCATGCGGGCGAAGTACCTGGCCTCACGAAGGCGAGCTGGTGAGGACACATCATGTTGACTGATCCCATCGCCGACATGCTGACCCGCATCCGCAACGCCAACACGGCGATGCACGATGAGGTGCGCATGCCCTGCTCAAAGCAGAAGGTCGCACTCGCCAAGATCCTCGAGAAGGAGGGCTACATCACTGGTTTCAGTGTTGCGCCCGCCACCAAGGGTCCTGGCGACGTCCTGACCGTCTCGATGAAGTACTCCGCCGATCGTCACCGCACGATCTCGGGCCTTCGTCGCATCTCCACCCCCGGCCTTCGGGTCTACCGCAAGGGCGACTCGGTTCCCCGAGTGCTCGGTGGCCTGGGTGTGGCCGTCCTGTCCACCAGTCACGGACTGATGACCGACCGCGATGCGCGCAAGCGCAACGTGGGCGGCGAAGTCCTGTGCTACGTGTGGTGAACGAGGAACAACATCATGTCTCGAATCGGTAAAGCACCCATCACCGTTCCCGGTGGCGTCGATGTCGCCATCGTCGACAGCCCAGTCGGCATCGCGGTGACCGTGAAGGGGCCGAAAGGCACCCTCAGCCGCGTCATCCCCGGCGAGATCACGGTTCGCCGTGAGGCCACCGGAGATCAGGCCGAGCTGCTGGTCGAACGTCCGGACGACGAGCGCGACAACCGCGCCCTGCACGGCCTGACGCGCACCTTGGTCAACAACATGGTCGTCGGTGTCACCGACGGCTTCACCAAAGAGCTCGAGATCATCGGCGTCGGTTATCGCGCCGAAGTGCAGGGCCCCGGCACGTTGCGCATGGCCCTCGGCTTCAGCCACCCAGTCATCGTCAATGCCCCCGACGGCATCACCTTCGAGTGCCCCACGCAGACGCGAGTCATCGTGAAGGGCATCGACAAAGAGATCGTCGGCCAGGTGGCCGCCAACATCCGTTCCATCCGCAAGCCCGAGCCGTACAAGGGCAAGGGTGTTCGCTACCTGGGCGAGAAGGTCTTGCGCAAGGCCGGCAAGACCGGGAAGAAGTGAGGACGCAACCATGACCAAGGTCGCTCAGAAGCGCCGCGCCGGCCGCATCGTCCGCCACGCGCGTGTTCGCAAGAAGATCCACGGCACGGCCGCACGTCCCCGTCTGGCGGCGTTCCGTTCCAACAAGCACCTCGTGCTGCAGGTCATCGACGACGATGCCGGTCGCACCATCGTCGCTGCCTCTAGCAACGAAGCCGACCAGCGTGGTCTTGGCTCGGGTTCCACTGTGCAGGCTGCGACTCGCCTGGGCCAGCTGCTGGCCGAGCGGGCCAAGGCCGCAGGTGTGCAGCAAGTCGTCTTCGATCGCGGTGGGTTCGCCTATCACGGTCGCATCGCTGCAGCAGCCGCTGCAGCTCGTGAAGCAGGTTTGGAGTTCTGATGGCTGGTCCCAGCAACTACGGCAACAACCGTGATAACCGCAACGAACCGGCTCCCGATCCCAACGGGCTGCGCGAGTCGCGCGTCATCACCATCAACCGCGTCGCCAAGGTCGTGAAGGGCGGTCGTCGTTTCTCGTTCACCGCTCTGGTCGTCGTCGGCGACGGCAACGGGCGGGTCGGCCTGGGCTATGGCAAGGCCAAGGAGGTGCCGCTGGCCATCCAGAAGGGCACTGAAGAGGCCAAGCGCAACCTGTTCGACGTGCCGCTGGCCGGCAGCACCATCACCCATCCGATCATCGGCATCAACTCGGCCGGTCGCGTGCTCATGAAGCCCGCAGCCGCCGGTACCGGCGTCATCGCCGGTGGCGCCGCTCGCGTCATCCTCGAAGAGGCCGGCGTGCATGACGTGCTGTGCAAGTCGCTCGGCTCGTCGAACGCCATCAACGTTGCTCGCGCCACCATCAACGGCCTGAAGGGGCTGCAGCGCCCCGACGTGGTCGCCGCTCGCCGTGGTCTGGCCGCCGAGGACTTCGTGCCCAAGGGCGTGTTGAACTCGTACAACGAGCGTCAGAAGCAGCGCAACTCAGGAGAATCACGCTGATGCCCGGTCGCAAGCCAAACACGTATATCAATGCAGATGGCACGGCTGAGAAGACCATCACGGTCAAGCAGATCCGCTCGGCCATCGCCAACAAGCCCAAGGCCGTCGGCACGCTGCGCGCGTTGGGTCTGGGCCGTATCGGCAACAGCAACACGTTGCCCGATCGTCCCGAGATCAGAGGCATGCTGGCACGCGTGCCGCACCTGATCGAAGTCACCGAGAACACCGAAGGGGCCTGAGATGCGCATCGACGAACTCGCACCCGCACCCGGGTCGAACAAGGCCAAGAAGCGCGTCGGGCGTGGCATCGGCGGCAAGGGCGGCAAGACTGCCGGCGCCGGCACCAAGGGCCAGCAGTCGCGTGGCCGCGGCAAGGTCGCGCGCGGCTTCGAAGGCGGCCCGATGCCGCTGAAGCAGCGTGTTCCCAAGCTGAAGGGCTACAACAACCCGTACCGCGTCGAGTACTCACCGGTCAACCACGATCAGCTCACACAGCTCGCCGCATCATCGGTGACGCCCGAGTCGCTCATCGAGGCCGGTCTGGTGCGCAAGGGATCGTTCGTGAAGGTGCTGGCCCGCGGCGAGATCACAACGGCCGTCACCGTCACTGCACACGCTGTGTCGAAGTCGGCAGAGGCGGCCATCGTCGCTGCTGGCGGCTCGGTGACCGTCTTGGGCCTGCCGTTCAAGGCGGGACGCCCGCCGGTCAAGGGCAACCAGTTCACCAACCGCTGAGACACGCTGCGGGCGCACCGTCCAGACGCTGCGTCTGGCCATTGAGCCCGTAACATCGCCCAGTCACCGCCGTCCGCCGAGCTGCAGTTCCCCAGCCGTCAACCCGAAGTCCCAAGCTGGCAAACCGAAGTACAAGGAGTCCGTGGTGCTTTCGAACCTGAAGAACGTCTTCAAGGTCCCCGATCTCCGCAACAAGATCCTGTTCGCGATCGGCATCGTTGCCCTGTACCGGCTGGGTGTCGCCATTCGCGTACCCGGAATCGATGCCGACGCGGTCGCTCAGTTCCAGGAGGGCGTGAAGTCGCAGGGTGCGTTGGGCTTCCTCGACCTGTTCTCGGGTGGAGCGTTCGGCAGCTTCTCCATCTTCGCCCTGGGCATCATGCCGTACATCACGGCCAGCATCATCATGCAGGTGTTGGGCGTGGTCATCCCCAAGCTCGAGAAGCTGCAGCAAGAGGGTGCGGTCGGCCAGCGCAAGATCACGCAGTACACCCGGTACTTGGCCATCGGCATCGCCACGCTGCAGGCCACCGGCCTGACGTTCATCTTCGGTCAAGGGCGAGGCAGCGCGTTCTTCGGCGCAGCGCAGTCGGTACCCAACGTGAAGCTGCTGCCCGACGGCATGTGGCCACGTGGCTACCTGGTGATCCTCACCCTGGTGGCCGGTACGGCGCTGATCATGTGGCTGGGCGAGCTGATCAGCCAGCGCGGCATCGGCAACGGCATGAGCATGATCATCTTCGCCTCGGTGGTCAGCCGGCTGCCGTACAACTACTACTCCATCCTGCAAAGCCGGAAGTGGTTCGTGTTCGCTCTGCTGGTGCTGCTCAGCATCGGCATCGTCATCGCCGTGGTCCGGGTAGAACTGGCGCAGCGACGCATTCCCGTGCAGTTCGCCAAGCGGGTGGTGGGCCGGCGAATGTACGGCGGCCAGAACACCTACATCCCGCTGAAGGTCAACCAGAGCGGCATCGTGCCGATCATCTTTGCCAGCTCGGTGCTGCTGCTGCCGGTGCTGTTGTCGAACATGCTGGGCGCCAACGATGGCACCGGCTGGCGCGCTTGGATTCAGCGCAACATCGACAAGTACATCGTCAACAGCCAGAACATCGTGTACATCACGATCTTCTCGTTGATGATCGTTGCCTTCGCCTACTTCTACAACTCCATCGCCTTCGACCCCATCCGTCAGGCCGACCAGCTGCGTCGCCAGGGTGGCTTCATCCCAGGCATCCGTCCGGGCCCGCAGACCGAGCGGTACCTGGCCAAGGCTGTCAACCGGATCACGCTGCCGGGCGCCGTCTTCGTGGCCGTCATCGCCATCCTGCCGTACCTGCTGCTGTGGATCGGCAACGTTCGCAGCTTCCCGTTCGCGGGTACCACGGTGTTGATCGCCGTGGGTGTCGCCCTGGAACTGATGCGTCAGATCGACAGCCAGCTCATGTTGCGCAACTACGAGGGATTCTTGAAGTGACAGCCGCCCGTCATTCCTACGGGCGTTCCTGAGAGCTGGCATGATCCCGGGCGCGCGCCTCATCATCCTCGGCCGCCAAGGTGCGGGCAAGGGAACGCAGTGCGTTCGGTTATCGCGTCACTACGTGGTACCCCACATCTCCACCGGCGACATGTTGCGCGCCGCCGTGCGCGAGCACACCGAACTGGGCAAGATGGCCAAGCAGGTCATGGACAGCGGTGGCCTGGTCGGTGACGACATCATGGTGGGCATCGTCGAAGACCGCATCAATCGCGACGATGCCCGCACTCGCGGCTACATCCTCGACGGGTTCCCTCGCACTGTGCCGCAGGCCATACAGCTCGACCGCATCACCGCCGACCGGCCGATCGATGTCGTCATCGACCTCGACGTGCCGCGCGAGCTGGTGCTGAAGCGCATCTCGGCGCGTCGGGTGTGCCGCGACTGCGGTACCAACTACGTGGCGACCGGCGAACGCACCGAGTCGATCTGCGAGGTGTGCGGTGGCGAGGTGCTGCAGCGCGACGATGACACACCCGATGCCATCAACCGCCGCCTGGACCTGTACGAAGAGCAGACATCACCCCTCATCGAGTTCTACGGCGACACCGGCCGGCTGGTCGTGGTCGATGGCGTGGCGACGCCCGATGTCGTGTTCGTGCGCATGACCGGTGCAGTCGACGACAACCGGAAGCAGTGATGGCCATGGGCCTGCGCCGCAGCCTGCCGCAACGAAACGCAAGCGAACTTGCCGCGATGCGCCGTGCCGGGCGTGTGGTGGCCGAGATGCATCAGGTCATTCGTCAGGCGGCGCGGCCGGGTGTCACCACACTTGACCTCGACCTGTTGGCGCGCGACGTGCTGCACCGTCGGGGCGCCTCCAGCAACTTCCTGAACTACCACGGCTTTCCTGCCGTCATCTGTGCCTCGGTCAACGACCAGGTCATTCACGGCATCCCCGGGCCGCGTGTGTTGGCCGACGGCGATGTGCTGTCGATCGACTGCGGCGCCATCGTCGAAGGCTGGCACGGCGATGCTGCGTTCACGATGGGCATCGGTTCGGTCTCGTCCGACGCTGTGCGGCTGATGGCCGTGGCCGAGGCCGCGCTGGCCGCCGGCATCGCGGCCATGGTGCCTGGCGGCCATGTGGGCGACATCGGCGCAGCCATCGATCACGTCGTCGATGCCGCGGGGTTCGGCTCGCCCAGCGACTATTGCGGTCACGGCATCGGGCGGGCCATGCACGAAGACCCCGATGTGCCCAACCGTGGGCGCGTGGGCAAGGGTCCGCAGCTGGCCAACGGGGTGGTGCTGGCCCTCGAGCCGATGTTGATCGCCGGCGGTTTCGACAACACCGATGTTCTGGACGACGGCTGGACCGTGGTCACCGCCGACGGCTCGGTGGCTGCGCACGTCGAACACACCGTGCTGGTCACCGACAACGGTCCCGAGATCCTCACCCGCCTCTGACCCGTTTTGTGTCAAAGCAGCAGTCGGCTGAGCCGGTGCGGTGAGTCTGCGACCTTGACAGAAATGCAGGTTTCGAGGCAGACGAAAACTTGAGAGTTCGTTGACGGTTTCCGCACGTCAACGCTGACGCGACCCTGTGTCGCCACCCGCAGGTGGGGGGTTGTCGTCCTCGGGCGACGGTCGTGCTTCAGGACCTCCGGCCGAAGTCCGAATCAGTGACGGCTATGGCGACGACGGAGAGCACCACCAACCAACTCGGCAACGGCAACGGCGCGCAGGACTGTGCCCATGCGGGGCACGGGCGACGGTACGGCGATGCCGCCGACATGGCGCGCATCAGCTGCGAACTGTTGGCGCGCGACACGTCCTTCGAGATCGGTGACGAAGCGCACCGCATGCTGCGCGGACGTCGTGTTGTGGTGACCGGCGCAGCCGGCTCGATCGGCAGCGAGATCGTTCGCCAACTGACCCACCTGGATGCAACCGTGTTCCTGCTGGACGTGGACGAGTCGCGGCTGCACGGCCTGAAGCTGGAGTTGAGCGGCAGCGGGCTGCTGGACGACGACTCAGTCGTGCTGGCCGACATCCGCGACGGTCGACGGTTGCAGCGGTTGTTCCGCGACCTACGCCCCGAACTGGTCTTTCACGCAGCGGCACACAAGCACCTGCAGTTGCTCGAGAAGTATCCGGCCGAGAGCGTGAAGACGAACGTGGTCGGCACCAAGAACGTGGTCGATGCAGCGTTGGCCGCGGGTGCCGAGCGATTCGTGTTGATCTCGACCGACAAGGCGGCTGATCCGTCGTCGGTGCTGGGCGCGTCGAAGCTGTTTGCCGAACGCATCGTTCAATCGGCGGCGGGCCGAGGCATGCGCGTGGCGTCGGTGCGTTTCGGCAACGTGCTGGGCAGTCGCGGGTCGCTGCTGGACACCTTGCGCTGGCAGCTGACGAACGGGCTGCCGATCACGGTGACCGACCCCGACGTGTCGCGGTTCTTCATGTCGATCCCCGAAGCGGTCAGTCTGGTGCTGGATGCCTCGGCGATGGCCTGTGACGGCGAGACCTACGTGTTGGACATGGGCGAAGCGATCCGCATCGTCGACATCGTCGCTCGCTTTGCCGAGCTCACCGGGCACAGCGTGTCGGGCATGAGCTTCAGTGGTCTGCGTCGCGGCGAGAAGCTGCACGAGGTGCTGGCGGCCGACGACGAGCAGCAGTTGTCCACGGCGCATCCGCGGATCTCGGTGATCCCCGCAGTGCAGACCGAGATCGAAGCCGCTGCCCTCACCGGCATGCTGATCCAGTTGGACGAGGCGGCTCGCGACGATCGTGATGACGTGGTGCGAGAACTGCTGTCGTGCTCGGCCGAAGCAATGACCGAGACAGCAAGCGAAGCGACGGCGGGCACGGTCGAGACGGAGCAGCGGCCGGAGTTTGCCGCAGTGGGATGATCGACGGCCTGTGGGTGCTGGTGCTGTTTGCGCCGGCAATCCTGCTGGCGATCTCGGAGATGTCGCCCAACATCCGGGCGGCCCGGCGCGGTCTGCAGTCGGTCGATGAACACACCCGTCGAATCGAGAACTTCTGTGTGATCGTGCCCATCTGGGGTCAGCTCTGCTACCTCGAGAACGTTCAATACCTGAGTGGGTATGGCCAACGGGTGCTGCTGGTGACCACCACGTGCGAGACCGCCGAGTTCGACGCCGGTGTCGACGAACTGGCGGCAACCTATGGCTTCCGTGTCTTTCGCGGCGACGTGCCGGGACGGTCGCCCAGCATCGGGCCGGCCTCGAAGCAGACGTCGGGCACCATTCGCGAGCACATCGTCCGTGACGCCCTGGCTGTGGTCGAAGCGCCCTACGTCGTGTGCATCGATGCCGATTCAGAGACAACGTTTCCGCTCTCGGTTCTGGTCGGCGCACTGGAGGAAGGTTGCTACGACGTGGCGTCGGTGTGCCTGGTTGCGAAGAACCGCAATCGGGTGATCGAGCGACTGCAGGCGCACGAGTATCGCAATGCGATGCGCCTGCGCCTGCTGATGCCGTGGCTGGTGTCGGGTGCGTGTCACGTGGTGCGCACCCGCGTGCACCGCGAGATCATGCACCGGCACTCGACGTTCTTCCAGGGCAACGATGTGGAGGTCGGCGTGCTGGGCGACGCGTTGCACTACCGCGTCGGGCACATTCCATTCGAGGTACCGACCACCGTGCCCAGCACATGGCGCTCGTGGTTCCGGCAGCGGCTGGCATGGTCCGGCGGCGAGGTGCGCCTGTTCGTGGTGAACTTGCACCTGGTTCGATGGCACCCGACGTTGTTCCTGTACGGATTCCTGGCGCTGGTGACCACGCCGGTTCGTTGGTACTACCTGATCCATCCGTCGTGGCCGGTGGCCGCTGCAATCGGCACCTATCTGCTGGTCATGACGATCATGAACTGGCGCTACCGAGATGCGTCACTGCTGGTGATGCCCTTGTACCTGCTGCTCATCAGTCTGGTCGTGGTGCCGCTGGGCATCGTGACGTACACCAAGATGGCCTGGGCCGATCGCAAGGTGGGCGTCATCCGCCGCGGGCGGCATCATCGCCGACCCGGCATCGAGCCGGCCAGAATCGTTCGAGCCTGAGCTGTTCAGAGCTGAGCAGTGCCGTCGATCACGACGGCGCGTCCCTCGAACACGGTGTGCTTCACCTTGCCGCGCACGGTGCGCCCGGCGTAGGGCGTGTTGCGGCTCTTGCTGGCCAGCCGCGATGGCACCACCGTCCACTCGGCGACCGGGTCCCACACGGCCAGGTTGGCGGGTTCGCCAACAGCGATCGGTCGGCCGTGGCGCGTCAACCTGGCGATGGCCGCGGGCTTCCAGCTCATTGCAGCCACGATGTCGGCCAGCGGCATCTCCAGCTCTGTGATCGCCAGCGCCAGTGCGGTCTCGAGCCCCAACATGCCGGGCGGCGCCTGATCGAGGGGTGCTTCCTTGGCCTCGGGCGGATGCGGTGCATGGTCGGTGGCGATCGCGTCGATCGTGCCGTCGGCAAGCCCGCCCTTGATGGCGGAAATGTCTGTCGCCGTGCGCAGCGGAGGGTTCACCTTGTACACCGAGTCGAACGTGGCCAGCAGCTCGTCGGTCAAAGTGAAGTGGTGCGGCGCGGCCTCGGCAGTGACCGGTAGACCGTCGGCCTTGGCCGCCCGCACCAACTGCACGCTGCGCGCAGTGGACAGGTGCAACAGGTGGACCGGCGACCCGGTCAATCGGACGAGCTCGATGTCGCGATGCACCATCAGTTCTTCCGCGAGTGCGGGCCAGCCGGGCAGGCCAAGATGACCGCAGCACGAACCCTCGTGCATGACCGCGCCGACAGTCAGGCTGGCGACCTCGCAGTGCTGTGCCAGCGTGATGCCCAGTGGACCTGCGTACTCGAGCGCGCGACGCATGAGCGCCGCGTCCTGCACGCCGTTGCCGTCGTCGGTGAACATCGTGACGCCCGCTTGGCTCAGTTCGCCCAAGGGCGCCAGCTGCAGGCCCTCGCGGCCGACCGTGATGCAGCCTGCGGGCGACACCTCGCACAGCCCGGCGCGTCGTCCCTGGGCGCGCACGAACTCGACAGTGGCCAGCGTGTCGTGAGGCGGGTCGGTGTTGGGCATCGCGATCACCGCAGTGAATCCACCCAGCGCCGCCGCCCGACTGCCGGTTTCGATGGTCTCGGCTTCTTCGCGACCGGGTTCGCGTAGATGCACGTGCAGGTCGACGAAGCCGGGGCTGACCATGCAGCCGGTCGCGTTCAGTTCCAGTGCGTCGTCGAGGTGAACGTCGGCACCCGTTTGCACCACCAGTCCGTCGGCGATGGCCACGTCGGCGCGTCGCTGGCCGTGTTGGTCCAGCAGCGTGCCGTTGCGGATCACGATCCGGGTGGCGATGCCGGTGGCGATATGGGTCGCGATCTGGGTCACTGACGGGCTCCTGTCTCGGATGTGACGCTGGAGGCGACCAGATCGGCGCCACTACCCAGCAGTTCGAACAGCACGGCCATGCGCACGGCAACCCCGTTGGTCACCTGATGCAGGATGGTCGAGCCCGGCAGTTCTGCCGGATCGACTGCCATCTCGACACCGCGGTTTATCGGGCCGGGGTGCATGACCAACGTGTGCTTGCCCAGTAGTTGGGCACGACGCGGGGTCAGGCCATACAGGTTGGTGTACTCGCGCAGCGACGGCACCATCGCGTCGCGCATGCGCTCTCGTTGCATTCGCAACAAGTACACAACGTCCACGTCCGGCAGCACGGCGTCGAGGTCGTGACTGACGTCGACCGGCCACGTCGCGACCGCCGGTGGCAGCAGGGTGGGGGGTGCGACCAGCGTGACGTGGGCACCCAACGTGGTAAAGGCCTGCACGTTGCTGCGCGCGACGCGGCTGTGCTTGATGTCGCCGACGATGGCGATGCGTAGTCCGTCGAAACCGTCGCGCCGAGCCAGGCCGGCCCGAATCGTGTAGCAATCGAGCAGCGCTTGGGTGGGGTGCTGATGCCAACCGTCGCCCGCGTTGATGATGGAGGCGCCGGTCCAATGTGTCATCTGTTGCGGTGCGCCGCTGGAACCGTGGCGCACCACGAACGCATCGACACCCATGGCTGTGATGGTCTCGATGGTGTCGCGCAGGCTCTCGCCCTTGTTCACGCTGCTGGACGAGACGGCGAAGTTCATCACGTCGGCGCTCAGCCGCCGGGCCGCTGTGTCGAAGCTGGTGCGGGTGCGCGTCGAGTCTTCGAAGAACAGGTTGACCACCGTCTTGCCGCGCAGGGCGGGCACCTTCGGCATGGGTCGTTGATTGATCTCGACCATGTGATCGGTGAGTTCCAAGAGGTGATGGATCTGATCAAGGGACAGGTCGCCGATGTCCAGCAGGTGCTTCATGCCAACACCACCCCGTCGATGTCGACCACCACTGTTTCGGTGCGTGATGTGGGCAGGTTCTTGCCGACGTAGTCGGGCCTGATCGGCAGTTCGCGGTGGCCGCGGTCGACGATCACTGCCAACTGCACGGTGTGCGGTCGGCCATGGTCGTTCAACGCATCCAGCGCGGCGCGCACCGTGCGGCCGGTGAACAGCACGTCGTCGACCAGCACCACGTTGGCACCGTCCAGGGTGACCGGAAGGTCGGTGACGCTGCCGGGCACGATCGGTCGCAGGCCGACGTCGTCGCGGTAGAAGCTGACGTCGAGCGAGCCGATTGGCACGTTGCCGACACCGTCGATGCGACTGAGTGACTGGGCCAGCTGCTGCGCGATCCAGACGCCACCACGTTGCAGCCCCACCAGCACCACGCCGGCGGTGCCGTGGTTGCGCTCGACGATCTCGTGGCCGATGCGGGTGATCGCCCGGCGGATGTCGTCGCTGGACATCACCGTCCGGCCAGGCGCCGGGGCAGATTCGCTGCTCATTTTTCCTCCACGTATGGGCCTCACAGGACCCATTTCACGTGGTGCAGATGGTATCGCAGGCAGCCGAACATGCGAGCGGCCGGCTGGGCCCGGAGCGTCGGAAGCGAACTGCCTGCAACGTGGCGATGAACATCAGTTGTCGTCCGTGGCCGTGCCGAATTCCTGTCGTTACTGTCGTCGCATGAGCCTGCGGTCGAGTACTTCGCCGTCCTCGAGCCTTCCCGTGAGGTTGGGTGGCCACGCCGTCCTCGCCGTGTGCCTGTCGTTGGCCGGCGTGGTGACGATGGAGCACGACAACAAGCCCGGTCCGGGTGTCCAGGCGTTGACAGTCATCTGGAACACGATGAGTTCCGATCAGCAGCACACCATCTGCACGTCGATCAAGAAGCGTGGGGTCAAGGCCGTGGCTCGCCAAATGGCTCATCAGCGCAAGGGTGTCGCGTCTGTCAAGGAGACCGAGCGGTTCCTGAAGAGTCTGGCCTGCCACATCGAGGTCCACATCACGACCGGCTGAGGCCGGAACTCCTCGAGGATCCGACGCTCGTCAGAGCTGAGCGACAGCGCCCGAGGGCGCAGGCACCACGCAGATCCGAGCGGTGCGGTTTCTGTACGGCAAGGTCGGCTCTGGGCATGACGTTCCGAAGGGCACCAGCATCTCGACCACGGCGTCGTGCCGCAGACTGCAGCCGACCTCGGTCGGCCGTAGATCGGCGTCCAGCACGATGCAGTCACCATGGCGCAGCGTGGGGTCGGGCGTCGTGCGAGCGGATGTCGACAGCAGCGGCACGGTCAACACGGCACCAACGGTCAGCATCTCGATTGCCAGCACCGCACGCCACCGAAACCGGCGACGCCGAGGAAGCTCTTCGTCAGCGAGAGCGAATCCCGGCGGCGAGTTGTCGGTGGGTCCAGTCTGGTGGATGCCCGTCTGGTCGGCGCCGGTCGCCGCAGCGGATGGTGATGCGGCCAGCAGTGCGGCGAACAGATCGAGCATCTGGTCGTACGCTCGGCGACGATCCGGGTCGCCGAGCACTCGCCATGCCTCGTTGATCTCGACCATCTCCGCCGCCGACGCGTCACCGTGGCGATCGGGGTGTGCATCTCGAGCTGCGCGACGGAACGCCTGTCGCAGTTGTGTCTCCGATGCGGTCGGCGACACGCCCAGGCGCTCGTAGTGGTTCACGACACCGGCGTCTGTTCCGCAGTCATCGTGCCTCGAGCGGGATGACCTTCAGTGGCCGCGCCATCAAGATGGCCATCCTGCCGAACACCAGCAGCAGGATGCCCCAGAACGCGATCGGAAGTGGCGAAGAGCCAGTGACCGGCAACGAGCCTGATGTCGGCAGCGGGGTCGGCAGGCCGAACGAACCCACCGACGGAGCGGTCGATGGCGTGGCCGAACTGGCGATGCTCGACGAGGTCGTAGTGATCAGCACGGTCGTCGTGGTGGACGTTGTCGAGGTCGAGGACGTCGACGTTGTCGAGGTCGACGAGGTGGTCGTTCCTGACGGGATCGTCGTGGTGGTTGATGACGATGTGGACGTCGGCTCGGTGGTCGATGACGCCGGTATCGAGTCATCGGTCCCCGACGTCGAATCATCATCCGTCGTCGACGTCGAATCGTCATCATCCGTCGTCGTGGTCGAGTCATCGACCGTGGTCGTGGTCGACGCCAGAACTGTCGTCGTCGTCGAACCCGGAACCGACGTGGTCGTCGTCGAACCCGGAACCGACGTGGTCGTCGTCGAACCCGGAACCGACGTGGTCGTCGTCGAACCCGGAACCGAC
>JANNFQ010000465.1:0-6225 GCA_031380045.1 Acidimicrobiaceae bacterium | reverse complement strand
GTGCCCCAGCCTGCCAGCGTTCGCGCTCGTTCACTCCGTTCTGGCGGTCGGGACTGGGCTCCGCTTCGCTTCGCCTGTTCCCTCCGTGCGGGACACCTCTCGCGTTGGCTCGCTGCCGCTCTCAGGGCCATGGGTTCTGAGGGTCGGGACTGGGCTCCGCTTCGCTTCGCCTGCTCCCTCCGTGCGGGACACCTCTCGCGTCGCCCAACTCGGGCGGCCGACGGGCCGCGTGGTGGCGTCTGATCAGTGTTTGCGTGAGCGCACAAACACGCGGTTCGCTTGTGCGGTCACGCAGACTTCGTCGACCACGGCTGCGTGAGCGAACAAACCCGCGGAGCATCTGTGTGTGGCCGACACGATGGCGACTCAGGACGGCGACTCACGATGGCGACTCAGGACGGCGAGCTGGCGGCGAACCAGGCCGCGAGGGCGGCGAGGCCATCGTCGATCGACACGGGTGGGGTCCAGCCCAGGTCGTCGCGAGCTGGGCGTGGGTCGAACCAGTGCGCGGTGCCCAGTTGTTCCGCCAGGAACCGGGTGAGGGGCGGCTCGTCCGCTGAGGCCGCACCGGCATCAGCGCCAACCCCCTGACGAGCACCGGTCGCAGCTCGAACCTTGCCGCGCAGCGCCCACGCCCGCTCGACCAACGAACCGACCCCCAGCGCGACCCGCAATGGTACGTGCCGCGGTTCGATGTCGAGACCGGCCGCTCGACAGATGCTCATCACCAGATCACGGATCGGTCGGGGCTCGCCGTTGGCGATGACGTAGGCGCGTCCGACGCACGGCGCGCCTGGCACGGCAGCGTCGAGGGCGGCCACCAGCGCGGATGCCGCGCCGTCGATGTAGGTGGTGTCGATCAGCGCAGCGCCGTCGCCGACCAGGGCCAGCCGGCCGGCTCGGGCGCGCTGCACGATGCGGCCGACGAGCTGGGTATCGCCCGGCCCCCACACCAGGTGCGGTCTGATCGCGACCACCGGTACCACTCCGTCTCCGGCGCGCATCACCAGTTGCTCGGCCAGCGCCTTCGACTCGGCATACCACGCGCCCTTGCGGCCGGTGACCGGGGGCATGGCACCGGCACCGACCAACGATGCGCCGGAGTGCGCAACGGACGGGGTCGAGACGTAGACCACTCTCGTGACGCCGTGGAACCGAGCAGCAGACATGACGTTGGCAGCGCCATCCACGTTGATGCTGCGGTACTCCTCCCACTCGCCGACGACGCCCACCTTCGCCGCCGCATGGATGACCGCGTCACAGCCCTCGGCCGCCCGAAGCACCGCGTCGGCGTCGCGCACGTCGGCCAACACTTGTTGGCAATCGAGCGCCGATCGATGCCGTTGCAAGGCCACCACCTGATCGTCGCGTTGCAGCAGCGATTCGGCCGTGCGGCGGGCCAGCAGGCTGGTCGCCCCGGTCACGAGCACCCTCACGACGCCTGCCGACAACCGTTGATCACGGGCACCCTCACCAGGGCCGTTTCGCCCGTTTGCCGGACAGCACGCCAGCAGCCCATGTGGCCACCGCAGTGCGGTCGATCTTGGTGTTGTGGCGGATGTCGACCGGCAGCGCCCGCACCGTCAACACGGCGGCCACGGCGTGATCAACCGCACCACGCACTCGCGCCGACAGCGCCTCACTGGCGAGTCCGTCGTCGGCATCCGGCGATTCGACCACGACCACCAACTGCTGGCATCCGATCGGGCCGACGCCGACTGCAGCGGCTCGCGTGATGTCATCCAAACGCTCGACGCGCACTTCGACGGGCACCGGCGTGACCGGCCCTTCGACCGCGTGCACCACGTGCACCGAGCGGCCCTCGATCCACAGCCGGCCCTGGTCGTCGAGGTGTCCGACGTCGCCAGACCGATGCCACGACCGACCTTCGTCGTCGGTGGGGCGGGCGTTGCGTTCTGTCAGCCACAGTTGGTCGTACCCGTCGGACAGCCACGGTGCGCGCACCAGGACCTCGCCCATGGAACTCGCGGGTGCCGGCTGCACGATGGCGCCGGCATCGAAGCCGAGGGGAGCGATCATCAGCTCTGCACCGGCGACCGGCCGGCCCACGCACACGCCATCGCCGCCACCCGCAGCGTCGATCTGCAGCAGCGAGATGTCGGCAACGGGCAGGCACTCGGTCATGCCGTAGGGCGTGTGCAGTTGCGCATTCGGACACCCGACGGCAGTTGCACGCAGTGTCGCGATCGGCACAGGCGCGCCCGCCGACAGCGCCAGGCGCACGCCGGCCAGCCGCGGGTCGACACCCGACGAGGTCAGGTGCACGTTGGCCAGTGCAGCCGGCGAGGCGAACACGATCGTTGCATCGATCGAGGCGCACGCAGCGCCCAACGCTTCGGCCGTCAACGTGCCGGGCTTGGTGACATCGACGGCGGGGATGGTCGACGTGATGCCCAGCGCCGGCCCGTACAGCGCGAACGGCGCGAATGCAGCCACCAATCGATCGTCACGATCAATGGCGTACGTGGCCGCCAGGGCATCGCGCTGCGCGGCCAACTGGCCGTGCCGATACCGGACACCCTTGGCCGGACCCGTGGCGCCCGAGGTGTACAGCACGGCCGCGTTGTCGTCGGCGCCCGGCTCGGGTGGCAACGAAGCCGTGGACTTGATCAGATCGTCCAGCGCCGCAACGGCGCCAAGCGCAGCCCGAGAGCCCACAGTGATCGTTCGGGCATGCGGTGCCCAACGCAGCGTGCGCGCGGCGGCCAATGCGGCCGGTGGACCGACGACCCAGTCGACGTGAGCCCCGCGCACAGCGCGGCCCAAGCCCTTCAGGCCCAGGCCACGATCGGCGATGACGGTCACCGCGCCAGCGCGCCAGCAGCCGTAGACCGCGGCGACCAGATCGATGCTGGGTGCCACCAGCAACGCAACCCGTTGGCCCGGGCGCACACCGATGTCGGCCAGGCCGGCGGCCAGCCCCATGACCCGGTCGTGCAGATCGGCGAACGACGTGCGCACGCCCGTCGAACCATCGACGAACGCCGTCGCGGTCTCGCCCGCCCGATCGACCAGCGCCGACCACGCCGGACGGGGCAGGCGGCTGCTCTGCATGCGACGGCCTGTCGAGCGTCGCAACCCCAGTCGGTCGGTCAACCACTGATCGACCACGCCCGCAACGTCGGCCTCGAGTGGCGACAGGTGCCCGGCCCCGGCGAAGCGCTGACGATCGGCGTGGGGCATGCGTGCCGCCAGGTCGAGCGCGAAGTCGTCGTTGAACACCGGGTCGGCCGAACCCCACGCCAGCAGCGTGGGTGTGGTCAGCGAGCGAACCCGCTCGGCCACATCGGCGATGGCCGCAGCCGAAGGATGGACGTCGGTGAAGGGCACATCGTCGACGAACTCGGCGATTGCTGTACGCCGTGCCGCGCTTCGATACGGCGCGCGCAGCGCTTCGCGAGCTTCGGCCGGCAGTCGCGTGCGCGACAACCCGATGGTTCCCTCGACGAACGTGCGCGTGTGGTGGCCGACCAACGAGGTGATCGGACCGGTGCCGGCCAACCGGATCAGCCACGGTGCCTTGCGACCCGCCGGTACGGCGATGCCGGTGTTGCACAGCACCATGCCGGCCAGTTCGCGGCCTTGGCCGCCGGCTACAGGATCGACGGCCCATCCCATCGAGATCGCACCGCCCCAGTCCTGGCCGGCGATCACGATCGGTCCGTCGATCGCCAGCGCGTGAATGACGTCGTGCAGGTCGCGCACCCTGTCGGCATACCGACGTTGCGAGGTGCGTTCGGACCAGCCCATGCTCAGTTGGTCGACGGCGATGACGCGATGACGATCGCCGAGTCGTTCGATCAGGTGGTGCCACAGGTACGACCACGTTGGGTTGCCATGGACGCAGACCACGGTGGCCAATGGCGGCGCCCCGACCGGCGACCGATCCAGTACGTGCCAACCGCGACTCACCCCGTCGTGGCCGGCGACCTGGAGGTGCTGCGACCATCCTGGATCGACGCCCCACCGGCGAAATTGTTCGACCGTCGGAGAGGCCGGCGAGCTCACCAGACGATTTCGGTGAAGCTGGTGTTCAGCCCCGATCCGATGCCCATCACCAGGACGCGATCGCCCTCGTTCAGGTTCGCGGCCTCGTTGGCCAAGGTGATGGGGATGGATGCCGGGCCGACGTTGCCATAGCGGGGGTAGGTCAGCGGCACCTTCGCCGGATCGATGGACAGGCGCTCGCAGATGAGCTTGGTGTGGACCGAACTGATCTGATGGATCACGTAGCGGTCCATGCCGCCGGCCCAGTCGAACTCGTCCTTCGACGCATCCCACGCCGACTGGCCCAGATCGAGTCCGGCCTCGAGCAGACGCTTGGTATCGGTGGTCATCTTGTCGAGGTCGCCGACGCACAACGTGTGGTGCTCGGTGCCGGCGCGGGCGATGCCACCGAGGAAGCGGTGCGCGTCGGGATGCTTGTCGGTGCTGCCCATGACCATTGCCGCTGCGCCCGAACCGAGGGTCAGCGACGCGAACTCGTCGAACACATCGATGGCCGACGCAGCCATGCCCTGCAAGCGTTCGATGGTCTTCAGCTGCGTGTAGCGACTGCCCTCGCCATCGACGATCAGCGCGTACTCGATGAAGCCCGAGTCGATGGCGGTGGCCGCCAGGTGCATGGCATTCACGAAACCGAGGCAGGCATTGGCCAGGTCGAAGTTGATGCACGACGTAGGCAGGTCGAGGTGGCTGTGGATCGCACAGGCGACGGATGGCTCGAGGTGGTGACGAGAGACCGACGTGGAGATCATCATGCCGATGCGACCCGGGTCGATGCCCGACGATTCGATGGCCTTGCGACCGGCCATCGCGGCGGCCTGGTCGAAGGTGACGCCCTCGGGCCACCACCGACGTTCCTTGATGCCGGCCAGCTCGGCCAACAGGCCGGGACGCAATCCCCATCGTTGATATGTATCGGCGAGTTGCTCGTCGATCCAGTCGCTCGTGATGACTTCGGGAGCCTCGACGGCCTCCACGCTGATCACACCGGCTGCCCGGTGTGTGAAGCTCGAGTTTCCGTTCACCTGTGCTCCGTTCTGAAATAGCGGAGCCATGGTACCGAGTGACTGCCGATCGGTACCCACCGCGGTCGAACGAAGTCGGTCCGCGTGTGTCTCAAGGTGCCGTCAAGGTTTCGCTGTCACGGGTTCGGCGTGGCGACCAACATCGGCGAGGTCGGAAACCGGCCGACGCCACCGTCGGCCACCAGCATGTCGGTCATGGTGCGGTCGGTGTGCTGCGAGCGCCAGGTCAGCATGCGTTGCGCGTAGTGCAGGATGCGCCCCCGATCGGTCATCGGGGTGCGCCACGTTGGGTCGATCTGCAGGTCGAACGCCAGCCAGCTGCCGTCGCCGAACTGCGCGTACGCGCCGTCGGCATCGCGGATCGTGGCCACGTGCTGGCGTTCCAGCCGGCGGTCCCACGGCCATTCGTGAGGCCCGTGCGGTATGTACTGGTCGCGCCAGTCGTACTCCCAGTGCGCCTCGTGGCGCCACCACGGCGGGGCCTCGCCACGCAGAAACGGGGTCAGCGGCAGTCCGTCGCACTGGCTGGGCACGGGCACGCCGATGAAGTCGCAAATGGTCGGGAAGATGTCGATGTTCTCGGTGAACGCGTCGACGACCGAGCCGTGGGCCTGCGGGTACAGAGGGTGCCCGACGATGCCCAGGATGTGATAGCTCTGCTCGAAGTACCCCAGCTTGCCGGTCAACCCGTGGTCACCCAGCTGGTCGGCGTGATCGGCGGTGACCACGATCATCGTGTCGTCCCACATGTGCTGCTCGCGCAGCGCGGCCCACAGTCGCGCCAGCTGGGCATCGACCTCGCTGATCATGCCGTAGTACTGGGCGCGCATGGTGCGCAGCCGGGCTGGGTCGGTGGGCGCCCTCGAGTCGCGATGGTGCATCGCCGATTCGTGGAACGGGTGGCGAGATTCGGCGGGCGGGATGGGCAGCTCGACGTCGGCCGGGTCGTACATGGTGGCGAACTCGCCGGCCGCGGTGCGCGGCGGATGCGGGCGTAAGTAGGAGAGGTGCGCGAACCACGGGGTCGACCTGTTCTGCTGGTGCAACCAGTCCAATGCATGGTCGGTGAGATATGCCGACACGCTGTGCTCGGCCGGCCGTTCGGGTTCACGAGCCAGTTCGGTGTAGCCGTCGCCAAGATCGGTGTACCCCTTGGTGGCCAACCAATCGAGCC
>JANNFQ010000456.1:0-1821 GCA_031380045.1 Acidimicrobiaceae bacterium | reverse complement strand
GAAACCCTTGAACTATATGGGTTTGCTGGTTGTCGTGGTGGTCGAACACGTGTACGATTGAGGAATGTCGACGGAAGGGTGCCTGGAAGAGATCGTGTCCTTCGACGACCTCGTCGAAGCCTTGGGACACCTCGAACGAGTCGGTGCCAAAGTCGCGTTGGCCGCAGCCCAGTTGAACGTGTCAGGAATGTGGGCCGCAGACGGCGCCGTGACGATGGGCGGCTGGCTGAAACAACACGCCCGCCTGTCAGACCGTGACGCCCGACGACTCCTCAAAGAAGGCCTGTTCCTGAACACCTTCGATGATGTCGCTGCCGCGGCGGTGTCGGGTGTGTTGTCGGCGGGTCAGGTGACCGCGATGCGATCAGTGGTGTCGAAACCGACAGCTGATCTGTTCGGGGATCAGCAGCAGGCGGTGATCGAAGCGATCACCCCGCTGCCCGCACAAGATGCTGAGATGTTGTGTCAGGCGTGGCAGGCCAAAGCCGAAGCGATCGTCGACATGCCCGAACCGAAACAACGTGACCGGTCATGGTCCACCTCGCAGCTGCCTGATGGCAGTGTGTTCGGCAAGTTCGTGTTCGACAAAACCGCCGCCGAGATCCTCGAAACAGCGTTGGAGACTGCGAGATGCTGGGACGGTGCCGCCGACACGCGGACCCCATCCATGCGCAACGCCGACGCGAACGGGGAGAACCACGGGCACTCCACCCACAACCACGACTCCAACGCCACACCCCGACACCACCCCCACATCGAACTCGTCATCGAACTCCAACCAGACTGCAACCCCGCCGAACCGGCCGAGACGGGCAACCCGGCCGAACCAGGCACCGATGACCCGGGGGAGTCGACCGGCCCGAACGAACCAGCCAGCCCGAACGGCCCGGGCCACGGCGGCGGTGCCGGTGATGGGTCTGAGCATCTTGGGTTGGGTGGATGTGCGGTCACCGCGAACGGGCGGATCCTCGACTCCTGGGCGACCGACGCGTTCCTCTGCGACTGCGTGCTGCACCGCGTGTTGCGGACCAGTGCCGGCAAAGTCCTCGACTACGGACGCAGCTACCACAGCGTCCCACCCCGGTTGTGGAAAGCAGTCGCGATCCGCGACCGCGGGTGCAGGTTCCCTGGCTGCAACCGCAAAAAAGCATGGACCGACGCCCACCACATCACCTGGTGGCGACGCCACGGCGAAACAAAGCTCGACAACCTGCTCCTGCTCTGCCAACGACATCATCAGATGGTCCACAAGTACGACTGGAAGATCGAACTCGACGCCGATTCCGGCCGGGCCACCTTCACCCTCCCCAACGGCCGCGTCCTGACCAGCGAACCACCCGGACAACCCACCATCCGCGCCGCCTGAACAAGGCCTGGATCAAGTCATCAGCGAACCCGATTCTCGATTCGTGTGCCTTGCACGCGTCTGGTGCGACGCTGTCCCTGCACGACCGGCGCAATCCGCTGATCTTTCGTGCGGCTCGGGGCGCGTCGGCCAGAGGAATGGCAGGGCGATCCCATCGCCGCTCTGGGTTCCGGTCCGTCAATCGGTTGTACACAACGCAATTGCGGACGGGAACACAACGGAACTGACCGTCGCCCGAGCGACCAGCTCAGCCGAGAGGGGCGAAGTCGGGTGGGCGCCGCTGCAGGAAGCTGGACACGCCTTCTTTGAAGTCAGAGCGGCGCAACGATGCCTTCATCAGCTCGATGGCGGCGTCGCTGGCCGCAGCGACATCGCGTGTCTGGTCGTCGTAGACCTGCTGCTTCATGATCGACATCGACGTGGGCGACGCGTTGATGGCCATGTCGGATGCGTAC